>CALISV010000295.1 GCA_938041615.1 uncultured Campylobacter sp.
GTAGTAACCGGCGACGGCGACGGGCTAGCGATAGGAGGCAATCACACGATCCACGGATGCCGCAGAAATATAAATTTAAACCACGTTTTGATAAATAATTTCATCTACGGCCTAACAAACTCCCAAACCAGCCCGACCACGCCGACTGGCTTTTGGACGGTGACGGCGCAGTACGGCAACGTAGATCCAAATTTTGACGCGTGCAAGCTCGCAACCGCCGCAGGAGCGACCTTTGTAGCGCGCAGCAGCGTGATAGAGCCTGCAAAGCTGGAAAAGATATTTGCCGAGGGTTTCGAGCACGACGGATACAGCTTTTTTGACGTATTTTCAAACTGCCACATAAATCTAGGCCGCAAAAACAAAATGGGCCAAGCTACGCAGATGCTAGAATGGATCGACGGTCGCACGGTGAGCAAGGCTAGATTTGATGCGATGAGCGAGGATGAGCGGGAGGGTAAATTTCCGCTCGGAGTGCTGCACAAAAACGAGTCGCGCATGGAGTACACCAAGGCCTACGACATGGTGATAAAAGCCGCTAGAGACGGCGAAAAGATCGACTTTGGAGCGCTAAAATGAAAAGGCAGTTAAGATTCGTCGGAGTGGGCGGTCAGGGCGTGATACTGGCCGGCGAGATTTTAGCCGCGGCCAAGATCGAGGAGGGCGGATACGGTGTCAAGGCCTCGACCTATACCTCGCAGGTGCGCGGAGGGCCGACGAAGGTCGATATCATTTTGAGCGAGCGCGAGATATTTTACCCGTACGCAAACGAGGGCGAGATCGAGTTTATGCTCGCTACCGCGCAGGTTAGCTTCGAGCAGTTTAAAGACGGCGTAAAAGATGGCGGCATCATCGTCGTGGAGCCAAATTTGGTTCGCGCTAGCGACGAGGATAAAAAACGGTGGAAAATCTACGAAATACCGATCATCTCCATCGCCAAAGACGAGGTCGGCAACGTAATAACTCAAAGCGTCGTCGCGCTCGCAGTCGCCGTACAGATGAGCGGTTGCTTGGATGCTGAGCTAGTTAAACGCGTAATGCTCTCAAAAGTGCCTAAAAAAGTCTACGCCGAGAACGAAAAAGCCTACGAGCTGGGGCTCAAATACGCCAAAATTTGCATAGAAAACGGCAAATAAAAGCGTGATTTGAAATAAGATAAATTAAGTATCATTTCGTTATAATTCAGGTATTAATTTATTTGATTTTAAGGAGAACGAAATGAGCGTTGGTATTTTTTACACGACGACAAAGGGGCACACAAAGAGCGCGTGCGAGTATCTAGCGGGCAAAATAGGAGCGCAGTTAGTAGATGTAAAGGGCGCTGGGGCGGAGGATTTTGCTAAATTTGACGTTATCATCGTGGCGGCACCTAGCTACGGCGACGGCGAGTTGCAGTCTGACTGGGCGGAGAAACTTCAGCTTTTAAAAGCCGGTAGTAAAGGCAAAAAGGCTGCCATCGTAGCTATCGGAAATCAAGCCAATCACCCGCAGACGCTTTTTAGCGGCGCCGTGGATTTTCTGCCGTATCTAAAAGATGCGCAAATTTTTGGCGCTAGCGACGTGGATGGATATAAATTTAACCACTCTGCGTTTTTGGTAAACGGCAAATTTATCGGCCTTGCGCTTGACGTTAAAGGCGATGAAAACTACGCAAAACGCATCGACAAATGGGTCGAGGAAAATAAGCCTACTATCTTAAATTTATTCTGATTTTCTTGCCGCCTTGTCTAAAACAGGCAAGGCGGATTTTTACTTCTTTCAAATACGGTTCGTTAAAATACTGAGTCAATAATATCGTATTTTATGCTTGCAGGTTTGGCTGGATTAAATTTCACTTCAAACATTACGAGTTCTCGAGCGTAAATTTATCGTATTAAATTTAACCTACTTACCATGATTTTCTAAAACTAGCGCAAAATTTGATTTGCGGCAATAAACTCACCCGTATTTTACGCCTAAAACGTTTGGATAAAGCGGTAAACCTACCAAATAAACTCTTGATATACGAAATTTAGGTTGCTAATTCATCCTAGCTCGTAGTAAATTTTACTTCCCAAAAAGCCTCTTTATAGCGCCGAAAAAGCCGCCTGAGCCCTCGTTTTTATCGCTCTCTTTTTTATTTTTGTCTAGCTTCATCGCTTCGCTTAGCTGCTGTGCGGCCGTATCGGCGTAGATAAACGCGCCTTCGGGGTCGCAGTTAAAAAGATTTGAGTAGCACTCGGAATCATTTAAATCAATCGGGTTGGGTATAATCACGTCGGTAGCCTCAAGCAGCCCGTAGCCGTTTTCTACGCTAAATTTAACCGCGCTCAAAAATGCGGGCAAATTTTGCGCGTAAAAATTATCCGTTTTCTGTTTGATATTTTCATCGGCGTTGTAGTCCTGCCAAAATTTGGCCAAATTTGCCGCGCTTACAAATGCACCAGACGAGTAGTTTCCGTCAAATTCGCCCGTAAATTTAGCTTTTATTTCAGGCGGTATGACGCCGCTTATATCGCTTAGATACTGCTTAAATTCGCCGTGTTCGCCTGTCAAAAAGCTAAACGCCGTACCGCGCGTGTAGAAGTACTTTCTAAAAAAACCCTGCACGGTGGCGAGTATGTAGCCATGACCCGTCGAAAAGCTCTCATCGTCCTTGGTTTCAAGCGCGATTTTAAGAGTGTCTTGGTACTTTTGCGCGTAAAAATCCTCCATGCCGTACTCTTTTGAGAGTCTTTGTGCGACCGACCAGTCGCCCTCTCTCGCACTTTTTAACGCGTCAAAATACCACTGCTTTATCTCGCTTTCATTGATCGGATGATAACTCACGTCATAGCCCATTTTGGCTCCTTTTTAGGTAGATTTTTCTAAATTTATACGGATCGCGACTGATTTACGCGTATAAAATCGACCCCAAACGAATCATATTCGAGCCGCATTTTATCGCTAGCTCAAAATCCCCGCTCATACCCATCGAGCAAATCCCTGCGCCGTGGGGTTGCAGATTTTCGTAAATTTTACGCGTAGTCTCAAAGCTCTTTTGCACGACTTTTTCGTCATCAACGTGCGCGCCGATACTCATCACGCCGACAGGTTTTAAAAATTTGCACTCCTGCGCGATTTGTAAAAACGCATCCTGTGCAGCTTCGGGCGAGATGCCTTGCTTGCTATCTTCGTAGGCCGAGTTTATCTGTAGCAGGCAGGGTAGCTCATATTCGAGCCTCTTATCCACCGCAAGCGCGGTCTCTACGCTCTCGCAGCTTTGCCAAAGCGCGGGCTTGAGCGCTAGCAGGTGGTTTATTTTGTTGCTTTGAAGTCGCCCGATGAAGTGCCACTCGATCGGCAAATTTGATAAAATTTCGCTCTTGTTTTTGAGCTCTTGCACGCGGTTTTCGCCAAAGCTCGTTTGCCCCTCTTCAAAAAGCTGCAAAACCTCTTTCGTCGTTACGTTTTTGCTCACGGCGATTAGCTTTACCGCTTCGCCCGTGCGTGCATTTTCGATGCGTTCTAAAATTTGCGCGAGCTTCATTGTCCCGCTCCGCTTAGGCGCATCACGTCGTTAAAGGTCGCAAACGCCATCAGGCAGAGCAAAAATGCCCAGCCGCAGTATGTGAGGCCGATATAAACTTTTTCGTTCATCTCGCGGCGGAAAATCAGCTCGTAAAGGTTGAAAAATATGTGTCCGCCGTCAAGCGCTGGGATCGGGAGTAGGTTTAGCACGCCTAAATTTACGGAGATCAGCGCGGCGATGATGAGTAGTGTTGGGAGGCCGATGCCTGCGGCCTTTGAGGTAATGTCGGTGATCTGGATGATGCCGCCCATCTCTTTTAGTGGCACGACGCCAACAATGAGCTTTTCAAGCCCCGTAAATATGAGCTTTGAGGCGTTTACGGTCTCAACGAGCGCAAATTTAAGCGAGCTAAAGCCGGTATTTCGTATCGTGACGACCTCGCCTAAGGGCGAAATGCCGATGAGCGGTTTTTCTATCTTTTCGCCAAATATCGTCATGCTTTGCCCGATTTTAGGCGTCAAATTTATCGTTTTTATTTCGCCCGCGCGCTCGAGCGTGATAGCCGTGGAGGTTAAATTTACGTTTTTGCTTATCTCGTCCCATTCGCTGATTTTGATGCCGTTTATGTTTAAAATTTTATCGCCCTTTTGCAGTCCGGCACTCGCCGCAGCCGAGTTTTCCAGCACCTTGCCCACGATTGGAGCTAGCCTTTCAACGCCGATATGTCCGAGCGCGATAAAGATAAAAAACGCCAAAGCAAAGTTGAAAAACGGTCCGGCAAAAAGGATAAAAATGCGTCCTAGCGGGCTAAGCTTCGTGTAGCTGTCGGCATCCTCGTTTTTTAGGCCGGGCTTTGCGTCCTCTTGTCCTTTTAGGCTAACGTAGCCGCCAAGCGGTATCGCGCCGATAGCGTACTCGGTGCCGCCGATGGTTTTTGAGTAGACGCTCTGGCCAAAGCCCACGCTAAATTTTAAAACGCCCACTTTTAGCATGCGAGCGGCGAGAAAGTGGCCAAGCTCGTGGAAAAATATAAGAAAGCTAATCACCAAAACCGTGATCAAAAAGTGCCACGAATACGCATAAATGCCGACGGCTAATAGCGCCGCCACAAAGATAATGCTTTTCAAAATTTACCTTTAAATTTGATTTTACCGCTCGAGTTTATCGCTGAGTAAAACGGCGATAAATTTCGTGCTCGGGTTTGCGTCAAGCGCGATCTTTAGGCTCATCGTAAGCGGTACGGCTAAAAACATACCGCCGATGCCGAACAAAAATCCCCAAAAAAGTAGGCTCAAAAGCACTACAAGCGTGCTGATACCAAGGCCTTTGCCAAGAAATTTAGGCTCGATAAAGTTTCCGATGACGACATTTACGACTGCATACAGCGCTGCAGTCCAAGCGCAAGCCGCCGCGTCGTTTAGCAAAAGCGCCACCAAAAGCGCTGGGACGGCCGCGATGATAGAGCCGATCGTCGGGACAAAATTTAGCACGAAAGCTAAAATCCCCCAAAGTGGCGCGTAAGGCACGCCGATGAAATTTAGCCCGATAAATATAAAAACGCCCGTCGCAAACGATGCTGCGGACTTGATCGCGAGATAGCGTTTTAGATTTGATATAAACGTATCTACGATCTGGTTTGTTTGAGGATTTTTACTCGCAAAATACTCGACTTTTTGAGAAAATACCTGCACCTCAAAAAGCATAAAAGTAACGAGCAAAAAGACAAAAAAGCTCTTTGAGGCAAGCTCTGTGCCGCTCCTTAAAAACCCGCCCAGCACGGCAAAAAGTTTATTAATATCAAAGTCTGCGGGCGCGGCGACGCTGTTTGGGTCGATGAGTCCGCGGCTAGCTAAGATATGGTGATAGTGGTCGGCTAGGGCTTTAAATTTGCTCTGAAGCTCGGGCATGTAGCTAACTAGCCCGTTGATCGTCTTTAGCACGGTGTTTGCGATAAAACCAAGCGATAAAAACACGACCGCGGTAACGAGCGCAAAGGCTAAAACGCGGGGAAATTTGAGCTTTTCAAGCGCATTTATCGCAGGCGTCGCCACGATAGCGATAAAAACCGCCATCAAAAAGGGCAGAACTACAACGCTAGCGGCCTTTAGTCCGGCTGCTACCACGACGAAACTAGCTAGATAGATTATGGCGTTTCCAGTTCTCAAATTTACGCCTTTTTGGCTTGATTTTTAACGTGCCTTACATAAGCGTTTACGTACTCAAAGCCCGAATACAGCGTCAGCGCGACGCTAAGCCAGAGTAAAAACTCGCCAAAAGGCCACTGCATGGTTAAAAAGCCGATCGCGACCATCTGGCAGACGGTTTTGACCTTGCCCGCCATAGATGCGGCGACCTCTACGCCTTCGCCCGCCATCACGACGCGAAATCCCGTGATAAAAAACTCGCGAACGAGGATGAGATACACGGCCCACGGGCTCGCGCGGTCTATCATCATGAGTCCTAAAAATGCGCCCAGAGTTAGCATTTTATCTGCGAGTGGGTCGATCACGGCTCCTAGCTTGGTCTTTTGATCCCATGCGCGCGCGATAAATCCGTCGAAAAAGTCCGTGACGCTAGCGATCACGAATACAAGCGCGGCAAAGTAGTTCATCCAGCTAACGTGCACGCCTGAGAAGGAATTTACGCTAAGTAGCAGCCAAAACATCAGAGGTGCGAGAAATACGCGCAGGAAGGCTAGGGCGTTTGGTAAATTTAGGCTCATTTATTTGTTCTTTCTTTTGGATTTTGTAGTTTTAAATTTGATGTTGCGATGCGGGAGTCGGTGTAAAAATCGCTAGCCTTGTTTTGGCTTGATTTTGTCGGTTTTTTATTTTCGCTTTGCTCAAATTTGCTCGAAGCCTTGTCAAATTTGAGCAAATTTGGCAAATTTGGATTAAATTTAAAAGAATCGTCCGCGCCGCAAAATTTGCTTTTAAATTTTAACGATCGCTCGGGTGTTTAAATTTAGCGGCTCGTCGTTCGGTATGAAATTTCGTCTTTAAATTTCACTATCTCAAGAGGCGATCTAAATTTTATGCCCGCTCGGCTTTAACTATCGCTTGCCGTCTGAACTGATACATTCGCTGTTGTGCGCCCGTTTTGCACCGCTTTAAGCTCTAGCGCTCGCTGCTCGGTCGTAGAATTCTGCCGCTTGCCGTTAGGCTAAAATTTCATCTTTCAAATTTAACATCCCGCGAGCGGTTTAAATTTTTGCAGTCTGCCGACCATTGTGGTCGCGTCCGTCATCTCCTGCAGTTGTACTCGCCGTGCCCGTCGTCTTCTGCAAAATTTTATCCGGGCGGCGTCCGCTATGAAATTTTATCTGCTGCGGATTTATAAAATTTGATTAAATTTTACTGCGCGCCGCATGAAATTCCATAGCGCGAGTGTTTTATAGCGAAACGGCGTGCACGGCGTATAAGAAGGCGAAGCGGGGAATCCCGCAAAAGCGCTAAATTTATCGGCGCGGCAAAAGGAGTAAAAATGAAATTTTTAGACCGCTTAGGCGTGGATAGCAGCAGCTTTACTGATCTGTTTTCGGCATGTTTGGGTTGCGGCGCAAGTGCGCAAGAGGCGGGCTCGAAGCTGATCGTAAAGAGCAGGCGCTGGTATGTGGATCTAAAGCGCGGCGAGATCAGTTTCGGCGATGATGCGCCGCGCGCCATTTGGTATATCGGTAGCGAAGCGAGCGGCAGCCGCACGTGGCTGTGGGGGTACGAGAACATAAATCGCCTCGATGAACGGCTGCTCACCCTTGCGCGAGATGTGCGCGACTTCGGCTTGCGGCACGGGCTAGCCGAGCTTAGCACGCCTAAGCTCGCACTAAGCGCGGAGATAAACGGCCACGCTCTAAGCGCGATCGCGTGCGGATTATCGCAGGAGCCGTTATGTTACTACCGCTGCCCGCACGCTGGCGGAGCGGTGTTTGTGGCGTTCGCGGCAGGCGAGTGCGTGGCGCCAGATGGTACGATCAGAGGCGGTATGGGCGCAAGCAAGCTCATCTCTTTGGCGCGCGATTATATAGGCGCATTTCAGTTAAATCACGCCGTTT
Source organism: uncultured Campylobacter sp. (assembly GCA_938041615.1). Taxonomy (GTDB): domain Bacteria; phylum Campylobacterota; class Campylobacteria; order Campylobacterales; family Campylobacteraceae; genus Campylobacter_A. The sequence continues at coordinate 7,539 of CALISV010000295.1, forward strand.
TTATTAAGGCGCTTTTACTTAGAAACGGCACGAAATTTAGCGAAGCGGCGGGCAAGATCGTAGCAAATTTTAAAAATGACGCAGTTTTTTCGTTTGATAATTTGGGGCGGCTAAGCGAGGCTAAGTTTGCCGTATAGAGCCGCAAAATATCGTGCCGTGCATTCCAGGGCTTTGAAATTTACGCCGCCAAATTTTGCCCTGCAAATTTTATATCGTAGAATTTTACGCCTCG
>CALISV010000296.1 GCA_938041615.1 uncultured Campylobacter sp.
ATTTTTATTTCTTAAAATCGCTTCGTCTTTAAAGCGCATTTTCTTTTCAGAGTCGATCTCGTAAGGCGTAAAGTAGCCTGCGCCGTACATACAAAGTCCGATCGCGCAAGAATTTGCCGGATCTCTTAAAATTTCATATAGCCCTTCCATTTCCTTTGGTCTTGCTATTCGCACCGGCATGTTGTCAAATATAACCGAAGCAAGCTCTCTGATGCCCTCGAGCTTAGTCATGCCGCCTGTGAGCACCACGCCTGCCGCTATAGAGGCTTTGTATCCGCTATCTTCAAGCATCTTGGCTAGTATCATGAGAGTCTCTTCAGCCCTTGCATAGATAACGTTTGAGATGACATCAAGAGATACTTCCTGCGTCTTTCCGTCATCATTTATCGGAGGGATTTCGACTAGTTCGTTTGCTTTATTTATAAGAGAGCCGTAGCTTAGCTTTATCTCCTCAGCCTTTAAAATAGGCGTATGAAGCGCAGCAGAAAGGTCGTTTGTGATATTAGCCGACCCAATACCTAAAAATTCGTTATATCTTATAGAATTTCCGGAATGAACCAGCATATTACACGTGGCTCCGCCCATATCTATAAATGCTACGCCCAAATCCTTTTCATCTTGATTTAGCGTCGCGATAGCCGAAGCGTAGCTGGAAAGTACGATATTATCAGGCTCGACTCCAGCCAAATTTAACGCTTTTCTTAGGTTACTAAGAGATGATTTTTGCGCCATTATGATGTGCGTTTGCACCTCGAGCCTACTTCCATTCATACCCAAAGGGTCCTCTATATGCTCTTGGTCGTCTACTTTGAAATTATAAGGAAGTATGTGTAGTTTTTCGTAGTCGCTGTGGATTTGCGCCCTTCGCTCAGACTCGGACATTGAGCGGTGGATCTCTTTTATACCGATTTCGTATGTTGGTACGTTTACTACGCCGTTGCTCTCAACGCTTTTTGTGTAAGCTCCGGAGATCGACACTACTACTTTTTCGTAGCGAGTACCAGCTATCCTTTGAGCGTCTATTAAGGCGCTTTTTATTGATTTTGAAGCTAGTTCGATGTTTGTTATCACACCTTTTTTTATACCCTGAGTTTTTGCGGTTCCTATTCCGATTATTTTAAGTCCTGCTTCATCGTGCTGGCCTATCACAGCGCAAATTTGAACAGAGCCTACGTCAATACCTAAAATTTTAGTACTCAAATCAATACCTTTTTATTTTTTACTAACGTAATATTCTACTTTATAGCGCTTAGAAAGCGCACCGCTCAAATCTCTGATAAGCTCGTTATTTTTTAAGAAACCCACGTTTTGAGTTATTATCTCTCTATATTCTTTCTCTTTTTCGTTATTTGTTAGTTTTTGTTCCACTATCTCGTAAACTACCGCTTTGTCGCCGAGTACAACATAGCCTTTTTTGCCGCCTTTTTCAAAAAGGCGATTGACGAATATATTGAACTCACCCTCGCTTAACCCACCTTCGGCCTTCACGGTATCTCTACTAACAAATCCTATATCGGTACCTTGAAATCCTTTTTCAAGCAACTCTTTTGCCTTTGCTTCTACGATTTCTTTAGTTTTTTGCTCTTTGTAAAGTTCTAAAATTTGATCCTTTGCCTCATCAAAGCTCATTACCTTTGGAGCAACGATTTCTTTTACTTTTACTATCATATAGCCGTCTTCGTATTCAAACGGCTTTAGGGTATCGCCCTTTTTTGCTAGTTTTAGCTCATCCATCGGCAAGCTTGCATTATCTTCAAATGTAGCTATCGAAATATCTGCTTGCTTCTCGTCTTTCTTGATTTTTAGATAATCTTCAAGCGCGATTTTTTTAGTCTGCTTTAGGTTGTAGTCTTTTAGCACTTCGTCTTTGACGGCTTCAAAATCTTTTATCTTGTCGTCGCTACCTTTATACTCGTTTTTGTTTTCGTTGTAAAATTCCGTTAGTTCGTTAGCATTTGCATCGCTTGATATAGCCGGGATAAATTTGGTATCAAGCTTAAATTCGGTCATAGTTTTATATTCGTTCTTATGCTCTTCCCAGAGTTTTTTTACTGCGTCTTCATCTATTTTTATCTCATCGGCACCAGCTTCCACAACTTGCATCGAGATTTTATCCTGCATCAAAAAGCTAGCCGTTAGCATATCTATATCTTGAGCATTTGCAGGCAAATTTAAAGCATGTCTTAGCTTGTCTAAAAGTATCACGTTTTTTAGGCTTTCTTCATATTCACTTTCAGTGGTTCTGGCTCTTTTTAAAGTATTTTTGTAAAGCTCTTTGTCAAATTTGCCGTTTGAGTGGAAATTTTGGTCTGCGATGATGTATTTGACTATATCTTCGTCATTTACGCCCAGCCCCAAGTCATCTGCGAAATTTAAAAGCATAGCATCGTTTACTAACGCCTCTAAAGCTAAATTTTCAATGCCTAGCTCGCTTGCATTTTCGTCACTTAGCTGTCCGTCAAAAAGCTGACTATAGTATGCGTGAAGCTGACCGTATCTGTTTTGAAACTCTTGGATACTTATATTTCTATGTCCGACCTTAGCCACCGAGGTAGCTCTGCTCGCGTTTAGATCGTATGCTCCCCATCCGACGAAGCCTGCTCCGACGAAGGCTATCGTGCTTACCCAGATCGTTACGACGAGGTATTTTCTATGCTTTTGCATCCAAGTTATCATCTAGTTCCTTCAAATTTATAAAAATTTTATGCATTATTTTACTGAAATTTCGTAAATATCACCTTAAAAACGTGCTTTTTATCGATAAAATTTCAAAATATTTAACATTTTTAAAGATGTTAGTTTCGTTCAGATTCGTAAAGGCGAGCTACGCTTAGCAATTTGCACGTATTTTCAAGGATCGCGACGTCTTTTGCCAACTGATACGAGGTCCTGCTATGCACGTATACTCCGTATCCTTTTATGACCATTATGTTAGTTTTATTCTCTAACATATAGCGATAAATTTCCGTATCCGCGCGCTCATACCAGTCATCAAACTGTTTTGGATCATAAATCGGGATCTCGTGATGTTTGATATAACCAAAATAATCCCTCGGACGGATAAAAGAATGCCCCAAAGTATAAGCCGTTAGGTAGGGCGGCATAGCGTAGCAGATATATTTGGCTTCATTTATATTTTTGTATATATTTAGGTGGATGTCCGCGTCTATGCTCGCATCGTTCCAGCGGTAATCCCTTTTGGAATTTAGCATTATCAAGTCTTCTTCTCTAACATTATCAAAAATCGTAGTCCTTTTATTTATCAAAAAAGAATCATGCTGAATCCTAGCCGAAATAGAGCCGTGAAAGACGCCGAAAAAGTTTTTTCTAAACATCGAAAGAGCGATGTTGCTGATCTCGCTTGCGCAGTATTTTAAGTCCATTTTAACCTTTTATAAACTTTTTTTGTTATTATACACAAAAAATAAAGGCTAAATTTGAACTCCCCACACGTTCCCGTGCTACTTGATGAAGTTTTGCAAGCTTTTGCCGATATAAAAAGTGGCACGATTGTCGATTGTACGCTCGGATACGGCGGGCATTCCAGCGCGATTTTAGAGCAAAATCAAAACGTAAATTTGATAGCCTGCGATCAAGACGAAGAAGCGATCAAATTTAGCTCCGAAAGACTGAAAAAATTCGGTCAAAGAGCGCAAATTTTTAAGAGTAAATTTTCAGAAATTTTAGGCAAAGTAGAGCAGGGGCAAATCCGCGGTATCTTAGCTGATATTGGCGTTTCGTCGCTGCAGCTAGATAAAAACGAGCGAGGATTTGGCCTAAAAAGCGAAAATTTAGATATGCGCATGGACGCGCAGGCTAAATTTTCAGCCTACGACGTTGTAAATTGTTACAGTGCGCGCGAGCTGGAGCGTATATTTGAGAGCTACGGCGAGCTACCTAGTCCGGCCAAATTTGCCGCTAAAATCGTAGAAGCTAGGCAAAACGGCGAGATAAAAAGTGCCGAACGCCTCGCACAAATAATCGGGCTAAAGGGCGTAAACGGACGTAGTGTTAGCGCGGCGACGTTAGCTTTTCAGGCGATAAGGATAGAGGTAAATAACGAACTAGGCGAGCTGCAAAATTTGCTCCAAAGCATCGAGGATTCGCAGATCGACGAGTGCATCGTGGTGGTAATCAGCTTTCATTCGCTAGAAGATCGTATCGTAAAAAATAAATTTAGGCAGTGGGCGCAAAGCTGCATTTGTCCGCCGCAGGCCCTTAGGTGCACGTGCGGAGGGGGTAATGCGCTAGGTAAAATAGTCAGTAAAAAGGCAATAACGCCAAGCGCTACCGAAGTCAAGGCAAATCCGCGCTCAAGCTGCGCGAAAATGAGGATTTTTAAAATTTCAAGAGGTAAAAATGCAAGATAAAAACGAGATTTCGGAGTTTGGCGGCGGCGAACCGAAAAAGGAGCAAAATTTAGACTTTAGGACGTTAGTATCGGCATATGCGGCGCTTTTTATCGCACTTGCTTTGTTTTTGCCTAAAATTTACATCACAAATCAAATTTATTACATTAGCCGCGAAATCGGCGATCTAAGCGGCAAACGCGACGTCTTGCTCGAAGAAAACAGAGAGCTTCGCTTAAAACTCGAGCGAATGAAATACAAAAATCAAATTTTAGATCCGCTTATTTTGCAATAACTAAATCCCAGCCTCAGACTGCGCGACTAGACGCTCCAAGACGTACTGCTCCAGGTCCTTGCGCGGGATTTCGTTTTTTACCGCTTCGTTATAGATCATCTCGACTTTTGTGGAGTATTTTTCGTAGCTAAAATACGGAAAATGCACGCTCCAAGCTTTTTTTATGAGCTCTTTGCTCACGGCTTTTCTCGCCCAAATTTTAAACATATCAAAGCCGATAAAAACAGCCGATGTGCCCGCCACAGCGCTAACGATCGAGAGGTGAAAGTCAAGCTTGGTAAAAATATGATGCGTCAAAAGCAGTAAAATAAAAAACATGACAAAGCACAAAAGCCCGTAAACTAGGTAAGTTCTTGCGTAGCGAAATTTAAAATTTAGCTTGGCAGGATCAATCAACATGCCTTCGTTAAAAAGGCAATTTGCCTCGAGTAGATCGCGAAACAGCACGGGTTGCTTTGAGATAACGAAGATATTTTTTAGGATTAAATTTTTTAACGCGTTATTTTTCATCTTTTTGATTATCCTTAAATTTAGCCTCAATTATATCAAAAACTTCGTAATCCAAGCTAAAATTTGGACTTAAGGCAACGCTTTTTTAAGAGTATTTGAGCTAAAATTACTTAAATTTTAAGGAGAAAAAATGAACGGAATAGTATATCTAAACGGCGAATTTATAGACGCTGCGGCGGCTAAAGTTAGCGCATTTGACCGCGGATTTATCTTTGGCGACGGAATCTACGAGGTGGTGCCTGTGCTAAACGGACGGCTTGTTGATAGGGAGGATTTTTGGGAGAGATTTGAGAGAAGCTTAGCTGCGATCGAGCTAAGCTTGCCGCTTTCAAAGAGCGATTTTCAGGGTGTTTTGGAGGAAGTCGTTTGGCGGAACAACCTAAAAGAAGGCGGCGTTTACATGCAGATCACCCGCGGCGTCGCCGACAGGGATTTTAAGTTTATAAAAGGCTTAAAGCCGACTTGTTTCGTGTTTTGCTACGAAAAAGATATCGTTGCAAACCCTGACGCCGCGACCGGTATCGAGGTCGTTAGCGTCGAGGATATCCGCTGGAAGCGCCGCGACATCAAGTCCATCTCGCTTTTGGCGCAGTGCTACGCCAAAGAACAAGCCGTAAAAGCCGGCGCCTACGAGGGCTTCATGGTCGAAAACGGTTTTGTGACCGAGGCGACTAGCTCGTCTGCTTTTATCATAAAAGATAACGTCCTAATAACTAAGCCGCTTTCAAATGAGATTTTGCCTGGTATCCGCCGCAAAGTGATCCTAGGTTTTGCCGAAAAGGCAGGGCTTGAGATCAGGCAGCGACCGTTTACAATGCAGGACGTTTACGATGCCGACGAGGTGTTTATCTCGGCTGCGACGCTGCCGATACTGCCCGTCGTCAAGGCCGACGACAAGCCGATAAGCGGCGGCAAAGTCGGTAAATACGTGCCTATGCTAAGGCAAATGTATATAGATAGAATCAAAAAAGAGGCCGGGCTTTAGGATAATTCGGCGTTTTGAGTCAGCTTTATATTTTGTGTGAGCCGGCTCAAATTTGGCTAAATTTGACGGCAAATTCGACTAACTCATTTAAATTTACTAGCCGAAGTGTTATTAAATTTGAGCCAAAATAACGCTTGCCTGTCATCAATTTTCGGAACTAACGATGAAAAATAAACCCAAAATTTTAATCAGCGCTTGTTTGCTCGGCGAAAACTGCAAATATAACGGCGGCAATAACGCAGACGCGATCTCTGCGGACGCACTCTCTAAACTCGGGCAAATTTACGAGCTCGTAGCCGTTTGTCCGGAGTATCTGGGCGGATTAACGACCCCGCGAGAACCGGCTGAAATTTGCGCAAACGGGCGAGTAATAACTAAATTTAGCGGTCGCGACGTGACGGCCGAGTTTATTTCCGGCGCTCAAATTTGCGCCGATATCGCCCGTAAAAACGACTGCGAAATCGCGGTTTTAAAAGAGCGAAGCCCAAGCTGTGGAAGCGGCGAAATTTATGACGGAAGCTTTACTGGGCGGATCGTTAGCGGCGACGGCCTAACCGCAGCGGCGCTAAAAAAACTTGGCGTTCAGGTAGTTGGCGAGAGCGCGCTTTTAGAGCTAAATTTGGAAAAAGAAGCAGAAAATGGCCAAGTGGATAAACATTAAAGATATAGCGGACGGAGCGAAATTTTACGCCGGGGCGGCGATAAAAATAATGCCCACGCCGTGCGGGCTGGCAGAGAGAAATTTTATCCCCGAAAACGGGCTTGTTTACCTTATCTCGGACAACGCTTCGGACAAGAGCTATTTTAACTGCGTCTGCCTAAGCGCAGGCGAAGAAGGCAACGTGATCTGCCGCCCCTGGCGAGAGGGCAACTACGTACTTTGAAGCGAGATCAAGCGGATGTTTGAGAGTGAGCTGCAAGAGGCGTTTATAAGTAAAAGCATCAAGATCGCAGTAATATAAGGCTGGAAAATTAAGTAGCTAGAATTAGGTTGATGGCGAGCGGCGCAAATATCCTTATAAATTTGAATATATAAAATTTCTAGCATGACTTTGGAAAATTTGCTACTTGAAATTTTATCTAAATTTTTCGGTAAGATTTTCGGAGTATTTAGGCTTGGTATAATCAAATCGTAGCCGAATTTGTCAAGCAAAACGTAGCCGTAAAACAAACGACAAGAATGGAAGCAAATTTGCAAGCAGCGTAAAATTTGTAAAAACGGAAAAAAATATGGGCGACGACAAAACAGCAAATCGCCGTCCTAAATTTAAAAAACGGCAGGTCAAATTTTATCGTCGTCCGTCTGGCTTGCGCAAAATTTACGAACTATAAAACGTAGGCTAAACCAATACCGCGTCGTTTCGGCGTCAAATTTAACCGCCCAGCCCATACCAAAGCTAAATTTAACAAACCGCAAAAAGAGTGACGAGCCTCTCGCAATCGCTTGCAAATTTTTGCCAAATATCAAAAAGCACGTAAACGCGAAAATGCCCCGCTTGCCGAAATCAAACCGCCGAATTTAATCCTGTTTTTGCTAAAAACGTAGCTGAACTTGACGGCAAATTTAATCCCGGTTTAGCTCAAATTTGCCACAGAAGCGATAGATTTTTCGTGTCGTCTGCCTT
>CALISV010000297.1 GCA_938041615.1 uncultured Campylobacter sp.
CCGACGAGGCTCTGGCTATCGCGTCTAGACAGGAGTACGCCGACGTCTCGCCCGTACTTTTTTATAGATTTGAGGCGCTGATGGGATTAGGTAGGCTCACCGACGCCGCCACGACGATAACAGCCGTTGAGACGCTGCGCAAAAACGACTTTAAGGTCATCGAGCTCTACGACCGCATGGCAGAGGCGACGTACGGCGCGAACGACTTTTTAAACGCGTCGGTTTACGCTAAAAAGGCGATCGACCTACAAAAACGCCTACATATCGCCACTTTTAGCCCGAAAATCGACTTTGAGTACATCGGCTCGCTAAGTAAGCTGGATAGACTAGGCGAGGCTTTACAAGCCGCGCAGGAGCTCGTAGACACGCGCCTAGATCCCGAAAACAGACTGCGCGCGCTAGCTCAGATCTCGGAAATCTACATCAAGCTAAAACGCGAAAGCGAAGCAAAGCCGTATCTGCAGGAGTGCGTCGGCTCAAATTTGCAAAGCTCTTGGAAGGCCATCTGCGCCGAGCAGATGAAGCTCGTGGAGTAAATTTATCCTTATTTTACTTTTAAACCCGCTCAAATTTAGCCGGGAAGCTTGGGCTAAATTTGAGTCTGATCCGCCGTAAATAGGCGGTGTACTTTTAACCATTGCGCTAGGCCTTAGCTCGTGCTGGACGTGGCGCTATTTTTTTATCCGCAGATATTTTTACAACAAATGGATCAAATTTAAGGTGATTTGACGTTAAATTTGACTTTTTGTCTGATTAAATTTGCCAAGCGACGGCAAAAACGTAAAATTCTCAAAATGTGGCTATGTCTTTGAAACCAAATTTAACCCCCAAATTTAGGCGCTTTACTACGTCAAATTTGATATAATTTCTAAAATAAGCGCTTGTAAAAGGAGCTGGCCGTGAACGTAAAATTTCAAGCCGAGATGAAAGAGCTGGACGAAAAATTTGCCGCTATCCCCGAGGACGCAAAAAGGCAGTACGATAGGCATAGATTTATCAGGCGGGTGACTATGACGTACTGGTCGTCGACGTTTGCCGTTATTTATCTTTTTTCGATCCTAGCGTCGTATATGGAGTCGTTTTTTTATAAGCAACGGCATAGAATTGCCGCCTGAAATTTTTAGCTATATCTGGGGCGCTGTGAAGATAGTTGTGCCTATTTTCTGGACGATTTATGTTTTAAAACGAGATAAAACCAAGCGATACAGCTATCTTTTCGTGAGGGATCAGTGGGATAGTTTCCTAGCCTTTAGGATAGAAAATTTTGCCAGCATAGTTTTGATTTTATATCCGATTTTGCTTATTATCGGGTCGTTTTTCGTTAAGGATAGCGGCGGCGAATACGGCGTTTATGCGTTTTTATACGGCCTTGTCGTAGCTCCGATTTGCTTGCTTGTTTTTGCGATATGCTACTCTCGCAATAAAAGCTCATACGAGCCCGCGCCTGAGGGTGCAGATCTTCGCAGGGAGTCTGGCTTAGTAGCTCAAAGCGCAAAATCAGCAGAGGAAAGACTCGGCGAGCTAAACGACCTGGACGCGGAATTTGATCAAATACCTTGGGATCTAAAAAACCGTTACGACGTGCATAGGCTTATCAGGCGCGCTAGTATGGCGTTTATCGGGTTTGTGCTTATGGTTTCGTGGTTTGCGAGCTTTATAGGAAACATCTTAGGAGTTGCATACCTTGCCGTGGTGATAATTTTGCCGTATATTTTCACGAAAATTTACCTAAAAAGCCACCCTACGAAAAAATACAGCAAATTTTTCATAAAAAATCAGCGTCTTTGCTTGATGATTTTTACGGTTGAAAATTTAGCTAGCATTGCTTTGATCTTGTATCCGCTTATGCTCATAGTAGCGGCTCTGATCGCTAGAAATGACGAAAAGACGATGAGCTTGCTTTTTTTGGGCGGCTCAAACGTATTATCGGCTTGTCTTGTTATTTTTGCGGCATGCTATCTGTTTAACCGAAGTACGTATATCCCGAAAGACGAAGCGTAATTTTGTAAATTTAAGCGGCGTTTGATACGGTTTTTGCGCTTGGCACGGCGGTAAATTTGAACGGTTTTGTAAATTTAGCTCGTTTAAATTTGACTTCAAATTTTATTGCGTCTTTGATTTTGCCTTTATGGGCAAGATCAAATTTGACCGTAAAACCTGAACGTAAATTTGAAGTAAGGGTAAAAAGCGGCTTTGAAAATGGGTTCAAATTTGACGAAGCGGTGGCTAAATTTGCATAGCAAATCGCTCAAATTTAGCCGGCATTCTGGGGTAAATTTAAAAAATCAGCCCCTCGTCGTCTTGTTTAATTAGCGTATCTTGCGCGTCTTGTTTCGGTACCGGCGAGATCTTCGTATAGACTTCGATCAGGCCCTCGTACGCGGTATGAAAGACGCCCTCTGGCTCGATGAAGGTTTTTTGTTTTAGCGGGTACTCCTTCATATAGCTTTCCATAAATTTCTTAAACACTGGAGCCGCCGTACGTCCGCCGCCCTCGACCTTTCGCATCGGCGTGTTGTCGTCGTTGCCGTACCACACGACCACCTCGACCTCAGGCGTAAATCCGCAAAACCACGCGTCGATGTTGTTATTTGTCGTGCCGGTCTTGCCCGCGACTTGCACGCCGTTTAGCCTGGCGCTTTGTCCCGTGCCGCGCTCCACGACCGTTTTCATCATATCAGTCATCAGGTATGCCTGCTCGGGCTCGGTGACGAACGTCCGCTCAGGCTCAAAAACCGCTTCTAAATTTTGATAGTTTATGATGCGTTTTATTAGGCTTGGCTCCACGATCTCGCCGCCGTTTGGAAACATCGAGTAAAATTTGGCAAACTCTAACGGCGAGATGCCAAAGCTACCAAGCGCGATGGAGAGGTTTTTAGGGATGTTTTTAAAGCCCATTTCGGTTAGCTTTTTATAAGCCGTATCAAGCCCGATCTCGTCGAGTAAATTTATCGTGGCGAGGTTGCGCGACTGGCGCAGAGCCTCACGCAGCGTGATGTAGCCCTGGAAGCCGCCGCTATAGTTTTTCGGACGCCACTCGTACTGGCTGCCTTCGTTAAAGACTCTCGAGATGTCCGCCGCCTTGCTCATCGGCGAGTAGCCCATGTCTAGGGCAATCTGGTAGATAAAAGGCTTAAAGCTGGATCCCGGCTGGCGGGTGCTCTGCGTGGCGCGGTTGTAGCTACTTTTGGCGTAGTCTACGCCGCCTACTAGCGCGAGGATCTCGCCCGTTTTAGGTAGCGTAACGACGATAGCGCCGTTTAGGATACTGGCGTTTGCGTCCTTGTTACGTTTTAGTATCTCGTTGTAGCCGTATTTTAGCGCCTCGGACGCCATATCTTGCGCCTTTAAATCGACGCTGGTTTCGATGACGTAGCCGCCGGTTTTTATATCCTCAAAGTGCTTTGAGGCCTCTTTTAGCACCTCGTCCACGATGTACGGGGCTTTGTTTTGCGTGAGCGTGTCGTCAAAGACTACGGGCTGCTCGACTAGCGCGGCCTTGTACTCAGCGTCGCTGATCCAGCCTAGCGCATTCATCCTTGAGATAACGTTGTTTGCGCGGCTTAGCGACAGATCGAGGTGGCGAGTAGGATCGTAGGTGCTAGGGGCCTTTGGCAAGCCGACTAGGATAGCAATCTCTTTTAGCGTGAGCTCGTTGAGCTCCTTTCTAAAGTACCCCTTGGCCGCGGTTTTTATGCCATGATAGCCGTGTCCCAGATAGACGTGGTTTAGGTAGCGCTCTAGGATTTGCTCTTTGCTGAGCTCGTTTTCTAGCTTCATTGAGATGATCATCTCTTTGACCTTGCGCGTTAGCTTTTTTTCTCTGGTTAGCACCATGTTTTTAACTAACTGCTGCGTTAGCGTGCTAGCGCCCTCGACTAGTTTGCCCGCCTTTATGTCCTTAACGATAGCTCGCGTGATAGCCTCGGGATTTACGCCGCCGTGTTCAAAAAAGCTCGTATCCTCGATCGCTACGAGCGCCTCGATGACGCGCGGCGGGATATCCTCGTACTTGACGTAGATCCTGTTTTCATCAAATATATTTGCGATGAGTTCGCCGTTTCTGTCGTAAATTTGAGTCGTGAGCTTTGGCTTAAAATCGATGATATTTGACGCGTCAAAGGTAACTTGCGAATAAAGATAAACAAATGCCGCGCTCAGCGAAACAAAGATAATAAATAAAATCGAAGCTAAAATTCTCATAAAAAGGCCTTTAAAATTTTCACGTTTAGCCCCATTGCGGTGCTAGTTTCGCCGTTTTGGCTCAGGATGTATTTTTTGTTGAAATTTTCTATCGTCATGGCTCCGGCCTTGCCCTGCCAAAGATCGCCCGATAGGTAGTTTTGTAGGTCGGCTTCGTCAAATTTGGCAAATTTATACTCCGCAAAGCTGACGTTAATAAGCTCGAATTTTTCGCCCAAAAATATCATCGCGGTTACGATCCTGGCCGTGTTGCCGCTTTGCATTTTTAGCATTTTAAAAGCTTCCTTTTCGTCCTTTGCTTTGCCTAAAATTTTACCGCCACATACGACGACGCTATCTGCGAAAACGACGTTTTTTGCATTTTCATTCGCTTTTAAAAATTGCTCTTTTTTTGCCGCGACGATCTTTTGGACGTAGATGTGCGGCGGTAAATTTTTATCTACGCCGCCTTCGTCGTAGTCGAAAAAAACCTGCTCAAATTTAACGCCGTGATCTCGCAAAACCTTAGCTCTAGTAACCGAGCTCGAAGCCAAAATAATCATCAAAACTCCCTATAAGATACGCCAAGATATGCCGCCAGCAGCGCAAACGCCACGTTTAGTGGAATGAAGTAGTAAATCGTAACTATGAGGTTCTCGTGAAGCTCGATGTATTCGCTATTTTGCAGAGATTTTGAGGCTTTGTTTAGGCGGTACGTGACGTAAATAACGTTTAAAAATAAAAATCCCCAGATCGCCCATTTCGTCGTTAAAATCGTGTTTAGCATCGGATCGGCGTTTTTGATCGCGTTTTGCTTAGCCAGTATTGCGCCCGTTACGCCCATGACGGCGATCGAGCCGTAGATCGCGTAGCCGAGGCGCTTTAGCATAGAGATTATCGTTTGGTATTTTTGCGTGTCGCCCTCGATATTTTTCATAAAAAATTTTGCGATGAGTAAAAAATTTGCTTGAAATCCGATGAAAACAACTACGGAGAGGATGTGGATAAAGGGTAGGGCGCTGCTAATCTTTGCAAAAGCTATGTTAAATTCGGGCATTTGTCCCCTTTGATCTAAAATTTTCTCGCGCTAAAGTAAAATTGACGATGGTAAAACTCGGCGCCAAAAT
>CALISV010000298.1 GCA_938041615.1 uncultured Campylobacter sp.
ATTTAAAAGCGCCAAATAGCTTACCGAAGTCGGTTTTGCGCCTAAATCCGGCCTAAATTTACAGCAAACCGACCGCCAAACGGCGTAAAAGCCAAAATATCAAACGCCGCGCGATAAAGCCGCAAAATCTGCTAAAATACGGCAAAAACAAAGGTCAAAATGCTTCTTTACGTCCACATCCCCTTTTGCGAGAGCAAATGCCCCTACTGCGCCTTTGGCTCGGTGGTAGGCAAACGAAATTTAACGAGCGCGTATTTTGACGCGATGATTGCGGATTTTAGGGAGCAAATTTTAAAATTTGACGTAAAAAACGGCGAGATCGAGACGGTTTTTATCGGCGGAGGGACGCCTAGCGCCGTGGACGCGGGCTACTACGAGCGGCTATTTGAGGCAGTCGCGCCGTACCTAGCGGCAAACGCCGAGATCACGACGGAGGCAAATCCAAACTCGGCAAACAAAAAGTGGCTATCGCAGATGGAATCATACGGCGTAAATCGCGTGAGCTTCGGCGCTCAGAGCTTTTTTGAGGATAAATTAAAATTCCTCGGGCGCATCCACGACGCGAGGCAGATCTACGAGGCTGTAGCAAACGCCAAAACGGCAGGGCTAGAAAATATAAACGTCGACCTCATCTACGGCACGAAGCTAGACACTAAAAAACGCCTCCAGCAAGAGGTGCAAAATATCAGAAATCTAGGCGTTTCGCACGTTTCGGCGTATTCGCTAACGCTTGAGGAAAATACCCCCTTTGCCGGCAAGATAAACTACGCAAAAGATAGCCCCAGGCTAGCTAAATTTATGATAGACCGCATCGAGGAGGCCGGGCTAAAACAGTATGAAATCTCAAATTTCGGTCAAATTTGCAGGCATAACCTCGGCTACTGGCAGGGTAAAAACTACCTTGCCGTCGGCGCTTACGCAGTCGGATTTTGGCGAGATCATCGCTTTTATAACGCTTCAAATTTAAACGCCTACGTCAAAAATCCGCACGCTAAAAAAATCGAAAATTTAAGCGCGGACGAGCTAAATTTAGAGCGGATATTTTTAGGCGCTAGAAGCATCGTCGGTATCTGGCAAAACAGCCTAAACGCCGAGCAAGAGCAAAGAGCGCTGCTGCTAAAAAAGAGCGGGAAATTAAAATTTAAAAACGGGCGATATTACGCCAAAAATTTCCTCACCGCGGATGAAATTTCTTTATTTATCGCGGGCTGATTTATGCAAATTTGAGATAAAAAACGCTAAAATGAGCGCTTTAAAATAAAAATTTAGGATAAAAAATGTTTGGCATGAGCTTACCCGAGATCATCGTCATAGCCGTCATCGCGGTATTATTTTTGGGGCCCGATAAGCTTCCTAGCGCGATGGTCGAGATAGCGAAATTTTTTAAAACCGTTAAAAAAACGGTCAATGACGCAAAAAGCAGCTTCGATCAAGAGATAAAAATCCAAGAACTCAAAGAGGACGCGAAAAAATACAAAGAGAGTATCGCAAAAACCACCGAAACGGTGCGAAAAAAGCTCACGTTTGAGGAGCTTGACGAGCTCAAAAAAGGCGTAAACGACGTCACTAGCGGCATCACGGACGGCCTAAACGACGTAAAAAAGAGCGTCGAAGCGGTCAAAAACCCGGGCGAAGCCGTCAAAAACGCCGTGCTGGGCGATAACGAGAAAAAAGAGGCGTAATGTTTGAAGAGCTAAAACCGCATTTAATAGAACTTAGAAAAAGGCTTTTCATCAGCGTCATGACCGTGATCGTGATGTTTGTCGTGTGCTTTAGCTTTTGGAATCAAATTTTAGACTTTATCATCGCGCCGCTACAAAACACTCTGCCCGATAACCAAAAAATGGTCTTTCTCGAGGTACAAGAGCCCTTTTTCGTAGCGATGAAGGTAGCGTTTTTCACTGGATTTTTGTTGTCGCTGCCGATTATTTTTTGGCAGTTTTGGCTGTTTGTCGCACCGGGACTTTACGAAAACGAGAAAAAGTACGTAGTCCCGTTTGTTATTTCGGCTACTTTTATGTTTTTAGTAGGCGCTGCGTTTTGCTACTACGTCGTCGTTCCTATCGGCTTTGCTTTCCTTATAAATTTCGGCCAGCAGCTCTTTTCCGCGATGCTAAATATCGGCGGCTACGTCGGCTTTTTTACGAAACTAGTGATTGCATTCGGTATCGCGTTTGAGCTTCCGGTTATCACGTTTTTTCTAGCTAAACTCGGCCTAGTCGATGATAAGATGCTAAAAAACTCCTTCCGCTACGCTATCGTCGTGATTTTTATATTTGCCGCGATCATGACGCCTCCTGATATCCTCAGCCAGTTTTTGATGGCGGTGCCTCTCATCGGTCTTTACGGGCTTTCTATCTTTATAGCCGCCCGCGTAAATCCGGCTAAAAACGAGGAGTCGGAAACCGACGAAGAAAAAGAGGACGAATAGTCATGAAAGCAAGTAGGCTAGCCAAATGAGTCGAATTTTAAATCCAAACTCGCTTGACGCCTACGACTACGAGCTACCGCCGGAGCTAATCGCCAATTTCCCAACCTTTCCCAAGGAGGACGCGAGGCTGCTAGTCTACGAGCGAGCTAGCGAAAAAATCTCTCATCTAAAATTCGGCGACTTGCCTGAAATTTTACCGCCTTGCGATATTATTTTTAACGATACCAAGGTGGTAAAGGCTAGAATTTTCGGCAAAAAAGATAGCGGCGGCGAGACGGAGCTTTTGCTAAACTCTCCGCTTGCGGACGGTAAATTTAGCGTCTATATAAAAGGCAAAGTCCGCGCGGGCAGCGTTTTAAATTTCGACCAAAATTTGACCGCCGAAGTCTGCGAACTCTTTGACGACGGCTCGCGCACGGTCAAATTTAGCCAAAACGGCGAGCCTTTGGACGCGGCCTCGCTTTATAGAGTCCTATCTCACATCGGCCACGTGCCTCTGCCGCCATATATCAAACGAAGCGACACCGAGGATGACGAGAGCTGGTACCAAAGCGTATTTGCTAAAAACGAAGGTGCGGTGGCGGCTCCTACGGCGAGCCTGCACTTTAGCGACGAGATGATTGACAAGCTGGCAAAAAACCGCGAGATAGCCTACCTCACGCTACACGTGGGCGCGGGGACGTTTAAGGGCGTGGAGAGCGAGGATATCACGCAGCACAAAATGCACGCGGAGTTTTACGATATCCCGCAAGATACGCAAAATTTGATCCGCTCAAATAGACCAATCCTGGGCGTGGGCACGACGGTGACGCGCTGCGTGGAGGAGTTTGCTAGAAGCGGCAAGTCTAGCGGCGAGTGCAGGCTGTTTTTAAATTTAAACAACAAACCCATCCGCCAAAACTACCTGCTTACGAACTTTCACCTACCCAAATCAACGCTAATCATGCTAGTTACCAGCTTTATCGGACTTGAGCAGACTATGCGGATTTATAAAACCGCCGTGGAGCAAAAGTACAAATTTTACTCCTACGGCGACGCGATGCTGGTTATATAGCCGTGAGTTTCGCGTATATTTTCCTGATTTTCGCCGCGTTTTATATAGCGGTTTTGGGCGGTTGCTATTTTATGGATAAACTTAAAAGGTCAAACGGCGTGATAAAAAAAGAGACGATTCAAAAAGGCGAGATGAGTCAGACGCAAGAATCAAGCGAGGCAAACGCACTACCAAAAGTCGATATCGCAGGCGGTTTGCTGTTTTTAGCCTCATCGCTAAATGAGGACGCGCA
Organism: uncultured Campylobacter sp.; assembly: GCA_938041615.1. GTDB lineage: Bacteria > Campylobacterota > Campylobacteria > Campylobacterales > Campylobacteraceae > Campylobacter_A. The sequence goes on from CALISV010000298.1 coordinate 3,718, forward strand.
AAAAAACACGAACTACGTGCTGCTAGACTACGACATCGCCTACCCTAGGCTGTTTTACGCAGATATAGCTGCCCTTGCAAAGCTCATCGACGCGATGGCTCAAATTTTCCTTTTAAACGTCTCAAACTCGACCGTTACGATCAAATTTTTACTCTCGAACTACTACAAAAACAACATCAAATTTACGCTTAGCGTCCACTGCGACCACGACTTTTTTACGGTCAAAAGCACGCCTCGCGTAAACATGAACGCTCAAAGCCGCAAATACTATGAAACGGCGATAGCGCTAGCCGAGCAAAACGGCTCGAGCATCAGATTTGAGTTTGATCACGGCGCACGCATTAGCACCGAGATTTCGTTGCGTCTTTGCGACGATAAGCTCGATCTCATGCAAAGTTTTAAGATAAAAGATCCCAAAAATTTTAGCGCCCTCGTCGCCGAGCCAAACCACTATTCATTTAATATCATCAAAAAAGATCTCGAATTTATCGGTATCGACGTGAAGCCGAGCAACGAGTGGAGCATCGTAAAACGCCACATAGAGGATATGATATTTCGCCCAAACGCCGTTTTTATCGAGGAGAGCCTGCTGCGCGAGATAGATGGCGCTCTAGCTACACTTTTGATAGAAAAAAAAATCGCGCTAGTCGTGCTAAAAACCACAAACGCGGCGATAAATTTAAACCCAAAAATCCGCGTTTGGACGCTAGTTCAGCCCTATCTATCCGACACTCTCGTGCGTATCTTAAATGAAGCTTACGAATTTGAGATGCAAAACGGGGATAAAATTTAGCTTTCTGAAATTTTACTCGCATTTTTAAACTGCCTTGCTTCGTTTGATAACGCCAAATTTGACCCAAAACCACTAGCTCCAAAATGATATAATAAACCAAAATATCGGAGGCAAAAATGAATAAAATAACCTGCGTCTACCTAGGCGTGCGAAGCATGCAAAGGGCGCTTAAATTTTACCGCGGCGGCCTAGGATTTAAGACGGATTGTAAAGACGACGACCCGCCGGTATGCTTTTTTGATACGCCTGGGACCAAATTTGAGCTCTATCCGCTAGACGCGCTGGCTCGAGATATAGACGAAAACGATCCGTCCAGAGGAAGCGGATTTGCCGGCATCACGCTAGCCTATAACGTAAAAAACAAAGAGGACGTGGATAGCACCATAGAGCTAGTAAAAAAGGCGGGCGGCACTATCGTCAAGGAGCCGCAAGTTGCGTTTTGGGGTGGATACCACGCGTATTTTGCCGATCCGGACGGATACTACTGGGAGGTGGCTTGGGGGCCTGATTTTAAATTTGACGAGGACGGGCTACTCAAATTTTAGAGCAAACGGCTCTAAAGCGCGTTTTACATCATCCGTCTGCTTGCTGCAAAGCTAAATTTTAGCGGCCACAAAAAAGGAAAAATCATGAAAGATATAGTCGTGTACATACACGGCAAAGGCGGAAGCGCGCAAGAAGCGGTTCATTTTCAACAATTTTTTGCGGATAGTGACGTGCTGGGATTTGATTACGAGGCGCGCACTCCGTGGGATGCGAAAGAGGAATTTGTGCCGTTTTTTGAGCCTATCCTTGAAAGCCACAAATCCGTAACGATCGTTGCAAACAGTATCGGCGCGTTTTTTGCCATGCATGCCTTGCAGGGCATGGAGATAAAAAGGGCGTATTTTATTTCGCCAATAGTAAATATGCAAAATTTGATCGAAAAAATGATGTCGCAGGCGCGCGTGAGCGAGGATGAGCTGCGAGATAGGGGCGAGCTGGACACGGGGTCTGGAGAAAAACTTTCGTGGAAATATCTTTGCTACGCCAGAGAGCATCCTATCTGCTGGACAGCGCCGACGCATATTTTATACGGCGAAAAGGACGATCTAACCTCTTTTGAAACGATTTGCGAGTTTGCAAACCAAATCAAAGCAACGCTTACCGTCATGAAAAACGGCGAGCACCGGTTCCACACGGCAGAGCAAATGCGTTTTTTGGATGATTGGATACAGCGCTATAGCTGATAGCGGTTGACTTTTGGATAAAATTTGACTCCAAATCGTAGCGCGCCCAGCTCATGCGATCAAATTTAACTTGCAAATCCGCCGCTCAAGTCGCTTTTAAATTTTACGCAAAATCTCGGCTAAATTTACCGCGAGGGCGTAAAATTAGCTCAAATTTTACTCAACCTCCGCGCTAGCAACAACCGGCCAAGACGGCCCAGGCGTAACCCTGGCGCAAAAATCAAATTTGCCGCCATTTTACCGTGCGCCAAACCGCATCAAAGTCCCAAATGCCGCTTTAAAATAATCATCGCAGCGATGCTGTCTAGCCGTCCGTCGCGTCTGCCATCGGCGTAAATTTCGCTAGCCTCAAAGCTACTCATCGCCTCGTCCTGATAGACCACCTCGCCGTCAAATTCGAGCAGCGACACAAAGTGCGCGATCCGCCGCCGCATCTCGTCCTCGCTAGATCCCACAAGCGGCACGCCCACGACTAGCTTTTTTGCTCCGTATTCGCGCAAAACGGCGCTAACGTCGCGCGCGGCTTGATTGCGATTTTTGCGCAGTACGGGCGTTTGCGGCATCACGGTTTGCCCGACGGCTAGCGCCACGCCGATACGTTTTAGCCCCACGTCGATGGCCATTATGCTCATTTTCGTCCTTTAGATTTTGATTTTTGCGCCTGATTTCGGTTATTTGCAGGCAAATTTATATCAAAAACTCGCTGCCGTTTGCCGATTTTGCGAGACATTAAAAAATTTGCGTTACAAATAAATCCGCAAAAGCGGTAAATTTAAGAAATTAACAAAACAATTAAACCCGCCGCAAATTAATTTGCCGTAAAATTTATCGCATAAATTTGCCTAATCTTAGCAAACATAGTCCGCTAAAAACGTTACTCCAAGCAAGCTCGAGCAAATTTAAAAAACCGCAAAAACGAGCGAGCAAATTTCACTCTCGCACGCCAAAAATTTACGTAACCTAAAATTTAAAAACCGCCTACGAACCGCACGAATTTAAACTAAAAGCTACTTAAATTTGCCGCCGTTT
>CALISV010000299.1 GCA_938041615.1 uncultured Campylobacter sp.
TGAGCCGATGTCGTCTTTTAGTAGGCTGATGTCGGCGGTGGCTTTTGCGATGTCCGCGCCTTTTTGCATGCTGATGCCTACGTGAGCTTTGGTGAGGCTTGGCGCGTCGTTGATGCCGTCTCCGACGAAGGCTACTTTTTTACCCTCGGCTTTTAGCTGCTCGATGATGCCTGCTTTATCGGTAGGTAGGCAGTTTGCATAGACTCTATCGATACCTAGCTCGCTTGCTACCTGATCGGCTTTAGACTGTACGTCGCCCGTTAGCATTATCAGCTCTTTTACGCCTAGTTTTCGTAGCTTTGCTAGCGTCTGCGCGGCGTTTTCTCGCATGGTGTCGCGCATGGCGATGACGCCTAAGAGCTCTTTGTCGTAGCCTACGTAAAGTAGCGTGAGTCCGCTGTCTACTTCGCTTTTTATGATTTCTTCGTGTTTGCTAAATGAAATTTGCTCGTCGTCCTCTAAAAAATGCCGCGAGCCGATCACGACCTCTTTGCCGCCTACGTATGTTTTCACGCCGTGAGCGACGATAAACTCGACCTCGTCGTGGTGGATGTGGTGAAAGCCTATCTCGCGCGCGGCCTTTACGATGGCCTCGGCTACCGGGTGGAAGTAGTGCTCCTCGGCGCTTGCGGTCAAGTTTAACAGCTGCGCTTCGGTAAATTCTTTTTTAAACGAGTGAACTTTCACGACGCTTAGGCTGCCGTGCGTTAGCGTGCCCGTTTTATCAAAGACGAAAGTATCGGCGCTCGCTAGCGCTTCGATAGCTTTGGCGCCCTTTATCAGCACGCCGTTGCGGCCGGCTTTTGAGATGCTTGATTTAAAGGCGACGGGCGTGGCTAGCTTTAGCGCGCAGGAGTAGTCCGCCTGCAAGACGCTAGCTACGCGAGTCATATCTCGGCTAAGTAGATACGAAATGCCGGCTAGGCTTAGCGTCACGGGCACTAGTTTGTCGGCTAGCTTCGTGGCTTTTAGCCCAACTGCCGATTTTTCGTTTAGCGAGCTTTGGATGTAGGATTTTATCCTCGCAGTCGCGCTCTCGGCCGCTATGCTCTCGGCCCAGATTTTTATGCGTCCGTCCTCGACGACCGTTCCGCTCATCACGCGGTCGCCGCGCTCTTTTTTGACGGGTTCTGCTTCGCCCGTCATCGAGACTTGATTTACGCTTGCGGTGCCTTCGACGATATAGCCGTCGATACCGATGCTTTCGCCTGCGCCGACGACTACGATGTCGCCTATTTTAACGTCTACGGTCGCGATTTTTTTGAGGGATTTTTTGCCGTGATCATTTATCTCGATCCAGACCTCTTCTATGTTCGGGCGGGCTAGCTCTTTGATGAGGTCGTCGCTGCGGTGCACGGCGCTTTCTTCCATGTATTCGCCGATAGTTAGCATGAGATTTGTGCTATTTGCCGCTAAAAAGTCGCGCCTAGCCAGGCTCACACCCACCGCGGTGGCTTCGAGTACCTTTGAGGTTATGCCCTCGTTTACGGCTTCGCTTGCGCCTTCCTTTAGCAGCGGAGCGGCGGCTATCAGGCTAGCCATAGCTTTTACGCCGTTGTTGTTTATAAGAGGCGTGATGGCTAGAGCCGTTGCCGCTTTGTAAATTTCAGCCTTGCTCGGGCTATTTTTGCGCTTGTTAAAATTTGCGATCGGCAAATTTTCGATGAACTCTTTGATTTCGTTTAAATTTGACTCAAAGCCGACGACTATGCTCTTTGCTTTTTTATTTACCCTGACGCTTTTTGCATACCTAAACTCCGAAATTTGAGCCTCCAAGCGACTCTCGTCGCAGTCCTCGCCGATGCGTTCGCAGACGAAGCGCACGCGGTTTTTAGTCAGGTGCGCGATGCGAACGTTATTTTTGGGAGTCAATTTCGGCCTTTACATCTTCAAATCGCTCTTTTAGTTCTTCAAATCCTGCTTGAAGCAAATTTGATCCTTTTGCGATAGCTGAAAATAGCGCTTTTTGCGCGTTTTCGTTTGTTAGCACGTATGCCACGACGCCGCCTATGAGCGCACCTTTTATAAAGCCTGCCGCGTTAAAATTTGCCGGGATAAAGTCCTTTAGTGCGTCGTTTATGCCGCGGTCAAACGCGCTTGGCGCGCCGGTAGTCTTTACCGTAGTCGTCGTAGTCGTCGTGCTGCCGTCGTCGTTTAGCTGATTTACTGTTTGAGTTTGATTGATGTATGGGTTTTTCATTTACTTTCCTCTAAATTTTTGATTAGTTTCTCTGTCGCGATTACGCCGGCGATACCGGCGGCAACGGTTGCCGCAGCCGCAAGATAGCGCGCCGAGACTAGTTTGTTTGATGCGCTGATAGCGCACGCCGTGACGATACCGCCTTGGATAGCGATTTTAGTCGTTTTAGCTACGGCCTGCGTCTTGCTGACCTTGCCTTTTTTATAGTTTAGTATTTCTACGCCGCCCGCTGCTATCGCGCCGATTAGCGCGCCGCTTATCATATGGTCTAGTGGGAGTCTGGTTGTTGATGTTAAATTCATTCTATACCTTTATTATTTTTCTAAATTCGGCTCAAGCGCATTTGCGATATCTTCGGCTAGGCTTTCGGTTTGCTCAGCTGCTTTTGCCGGAGCTTTTTTAGCTCTTGGAGCGCTTTTTTTCTTAGATTTTGTTTTTTTGGCTTCTTTTTCAGC
>CALISV010000300.1 GCA_938041615.1 uncultured Campylobacter sp.
TTTTGCCGATTTTTGCGCCCATTTTTTTGGCGTAGTATGCGCCCAGAGCGTTGCCAAAGTTTCCGCTAGGCACGACGATGTCAAATTCGCCCTTTAGCTCGCCCGTTTTTAGCAGATAGACGTGAGCGTAAACGTGATAGATGATCTGAAACAAAATCCGCCCGAAATTTACCGAATTTGCCGCCGAGAGCGAGAGTCCGGCCGCACTTAGGCGCTCTTTAAATTTCTCGCTAGCTAGCAGGCTTTTTAGCGCGCGCTGCGCATCGTCGAAGTTGCCCTCGATGCCGATTACTTTGAGGTTTGCGGCGTCTGCGTTTATCATTTGTAGGCGCTGTACCTCGCTCGTGCCGTCTTTTGGATACAGACAGACCACCTTGACGCCAGGCGCATCCGCGAATGTCTCTAACGTCGCAGGTCCGGTGTCGCCGCTAGTAGCGCACATTATGAGGTATTTTTCGCCCCTTTTTGCGGCTAGCTCGCTAAGTAGCGCGCCAAACGGCTGAAGCGCCATATCCTTAAACGCGCGCGTAGGTCCGTGATAAAGCTCGTTTACATAGAGGTTTTCGCCGATTTTTCGCACTTGCACGGGATTTTGCGGATCGTCAAATCTCTCGTACCGCTTCACCGCCCGCTCAAACATCGCCGCATCCGCGTCAAATCCGAATTTCTCTATGATTTTCAGAGCGATTTGTGCGTAGGTTAAATTTACCGTCTCGGCAAAAAATTTATCATCCAGTCGCGGTAGCTCCGTCGGTGCATATAGTCCGCCGTGAACGGAGCTGGGGCTCAGTAGCGCCTGGCTAAATTCTACGCTTTTTAGGCTCTCGCCCGCATTCGCTCTAGTTTGAAATAGCTTCATTTACTTTCCTTTTTTATCCATTTTTTGTATTTTTTGCTAGCTTTATCCGCCTTAAAAGCCACAATCTCGGGCAGATCATAGTCGTGATGTTTCACGATAAATTTAGCGACTTTTTTAAATTTAACCGCGGTTTTTATGAGTAAAATCCGCTCCTTTTCGTCCTTTATCTCGCCGTCCCAAAAATAAACGCTATTTGCCTTAAAAACGCTGACGCAAGCGGCAAATTTAGCTTTTATGAGCTTTTTGGCTAGAGCTTTGGCTGTGGCCTTATCGGCGCAAGAAGTTAGTATAAATTTCATTTAATGTGTCCCAAAATTTTTAGGAGATTATAGAATTTTCTCTTTGATAATTCGTTTAAATTTATCCGCCAGCGTCGTTTTTAGCGCGATGACGGAGAGCGGCAGACCAAACTCCTCCATCTTTACAGCGTCTTTTCGCGTGACCAAAAGCGAGGTCGCGCCGTAGCGCTCTAGGATACTCGCTAGCTCGCCCCGCGAAAACGCGTAGTGATCGGGGTAGATCTCGCGTCCGGTGCAGAGGCTAAAATAAGGCTCCAGACGCTGCGGATTTGCGATAGCGGTGACCAAAACCATCTTTGGAGTCGGGTTTAAAATTTCGCTTGTGCGCGTAAAATCCTCGCCCTCTTTTACGACGTAGTCGGCTTTGGCGTAAAATTTGCTCGGGTAACGATACGCGCCGCTAGGCAGGACGAAATCAAAATAGGGCTTTACCGAGGGGTGGATCAGGACGTTAAATTTTTTGATGTGAAATTTACCGAAGCCGTCATCGAGTAGCACGTACTTTGCGCCTAAATTTAGGGCTTCTTTTATCGCGATATCGCGGTTTTCGCTCACGATGACGTTTGCGTTTTTCACGCTTTTTGCGTACTCCATCGCCTCGTCGCCGCTAGCCATGACACCCACCAAAATTTCGCCCGAGACTGCGACTTTGACGAGTCCGCTTGAAGCTCTGCCGTAGCCTCGCAAAATGACGAAGCCGCCCTCAAATTCGTTTAAGATAGCAATACCAAGCGGCGTCTTTCCGCTGCCGCCTAGGGTTAAATTTCCGATGCTGATAATCGGAATGCCAAAATCTAAAGTTTTGCTAAATTTGGCCTTTAAAATCACGCCCGCGCAGTAAAGCGCGCTCAAGGGCAAAAGCGCGATAGCTAGGCACTTTTGCCGTAAATTTGGAGCGTAAAAATACTCCTGCGCGAAGGCGTAAATTTTCCTTTTAAACACGCGTTTTGGCTACTTCTCGCACGCTCTCGCAGATATAGGCAACCTCTTCGTCGCTAAGCGCGTTGTAAACGGGCAGCGAAAGCACCTGCTGATAGGTTTTTAGCGCATTTGGGAAGGAATTTACCTTAAGCCCGTATTTGCTTTTATAGTAGCTCAAAAGGTGCATCGGTTTGTAGTGAAGCGCCGTGTGGATGCCGCGCTCTAGTAGCTCCTTAGCAAACCCGTCGCGGTTTTTGTCGATCTTGATGATGTACTGAATATAGACGTGGTCGCGCTTTTTGATCGGTAGCGAGACGTGCGGGCAGCCTGCGAGCTCTTTGTCGTAGATGGCGGCGATCTGTCTGCGCCGAGCGATAAATTTATCCGTTTTTTCAAACTGCGCCACCGCATACGCTGCGCAAAGCCCCGTTAGATCATACTTCACGCCGATATCTACGACGTCGTAGACGTAGCCTAGGTTGCCGTCTTTATCTATGCCGCCATTCACGATCGCGTGGTTTCGCAGTAGTCTAGCGCGCTCGGCGATGGCATCGTCGTCCGTTAGCATAAAGCCGGCCGTCGCGATCGGGTTTGTGAGCTGCGAATGCACGTTAAAGCAAGAGATAAGCGAGCGGTCATCAGAGCCGATTTTTACGCCGTTATAGGTTAGGCCGACGGACTTGCCGGCGTCGTCTAGCACCTTTACGTCGTACTCCTGCGCGATAGCGTAGATCTCGTCCATATCCGACGCCTGCCCTCCGACGTGGTTTACAAAGATACCTTTTAGCTTTTTGTGATTGTGTACTTTTAGCGTGTTTCGCAGCGACTGGGGATTCATGTTAAAGTCGTCTTCGTTGATATCCACAAATATCGGCTCGGCGTCAAAATGCCTGATCGCCTGCGCCACGCTCGGAGTGGAGTTTACCGAGCAGATGATCTTGTCGCCGCGTTTTAGATCCATCGAACAAAGCGCCAAATGGTGAGCGGCGCTGTTGTTATTGGTCGTAACGGCATGCTTTACGCCAAAATACTCTTTAAGCTCGGACTCCAGCCTCTCCACGATCACCGAACCGTGGTCTTTTAGAGCCTCTTTGATGAGCGTAATCTCGGCCTCGTCGATAGTAGGTCTATAAAACGCTATCTCTTCCATTGTGCCTCCTTGTTTTTTATTTTTATCTTACCTTCTGCGTTTCTTTTTTTGTTTTTAAATTTATTTTGCCACCAAATTTACGGCAGTTTTATCTATTTTTACTTTCAGAAAAATCATCGCAACTTTGCCGTTAAATTTCGCCCTTTTTTCCACAAAACCTCAGCCAAATTTATTGCCGTAGCAGTAAATTTAGCTCAAATTTTACTCGACGTCCACGCTAGCAATCGGCGGCAACGAGAGTTTAAATTTATTTGTTCTCATCCTTGAAAATACTGTTGAAACGAGTTTTGGGTCAAATTCACTCGCCAGCTCGGCCTCGCTTTTACTCTGCGCCAGACGTAAAACTTCATCCAGCCGCTCGTAGCTATAGCCTATATCAACCTCGTCGCTTTGCCCTTCCCAAAGGTCGGCAGACGGAGCTTTTGCGATGATTTTTTCATCGATACCTAGTTCGCGAGCCAGCTCGTAAATTTCAGTCTTAAAAAGCTCGCCGATCGGATTTAGCGCGCACGCCATATCGCCGTAGATCGTGCCGTAACCCAGCATCCGCTCGCTTTTGTTACTCGTACCCACGACTAGCGAGTTTACCTTTGCCGAATAATCGTAAAGCAGGCACATCCTCGCCCTTGCGCTTAGATTTCCCATGCGCAAATTTGACAGCGACTCGCCGATCTGCGCAGTAAAACTATCCAAAATCGGCTGGATTTCGATGATTTTATGCGTTATTTTTAGATCTTCGCAAAGCTTTAGCGCATCGCTTAAATTTCGCTCGTTTGAGTACTTCGTCGGCATCAAAAGCGCATGCGTTTCAAAGCCCGTGCGCGCGCAAAGAGCGGCTACGACGGCAGAGTCTAGACCGCCGCTAACGCCTAAAACAAAGCCCTTTGCGCCGCTTTTTTCGAGATAGCTCGCCAAAAACTCGGTTAGCTTCAGGCTGATTTGCGAATAATTTTTCATAACGATTATCACCGATAAATTTAAATTCTAAAATATTATACAATTTTTTTATAAAATTTAACTTTTAAGCTTAAAAAATATACAATTTATTTTAATTAAATTTTATAAAAGGACAAGCGTGAAAATTTTTTCAA
>CALISV010000301.1 GCA_938041615.1 uncultured Campylobacter sp.
GAGGAGAGTTGACCCTAGTACGAGAGGACCGGGTTGAACCGACCACTGGTGTACCAGTTATCCTGCCAAGGGTAGCGCTGGGTAGCTATGTCGGGATGTGATAACCGCTGAAAGCATCTAAGCAGGAAGCCAACTCCAAGATGAATCTTCTTTTAAGAGCTCTTATAGACTATAAGTTTGATAGGCTGGGTGTGTAATGGATGAAAGTCCTTTAGCTGACCAGTACTAATAGCTCGTCTGCTTATCTTTTAATAAGCATCACTTCCTTGTTAAGGGTAATTTTACTTCGAAAATCCGAAATAAAATATCTAATCTATACCTTATCAAGATCTTGTTTTAGTTAAAATGAGATTTGACTTTTAACAATTAAATAGCAGTGTTAAAGAAGTAAATTAATACAGTTTATTTCTTTAACACTGCCCGTGACTATACAGACGAGGAAACGCCTTGCTCCATCTCGAACCAAGAAGCTAAGCTCGTCCTGGCTGATGATACTCTCCCTTACTGGGATGTCGGGAAAGTAGGTCGTTGCGGGCTTTGTTTTTTATTCTTTTATACTATATACTCCCTTGTTTTATATTCTGTATTCTTTGGTTTGTTTATCTTGTAATCTGTTCTTTGTTCTTGAAGATTTGTTTTTGGTGGTTGATGAAGTTGTTGGTGCACTCCTTTATTAAACTTTATTCAAGTATTTTTTAGGGAGAATGCTAAATTAAAATTATTTGGAGCATCATGAGTATTTACGAGTTAAAACCTAAATTTCAAAACCTACTTCGTCCGCTGGTAAAGCGTCTTTATAATGTCGGCATTACGGCAAATCAAGTTACGCTTACGGCCTGCATTCTCTCCATTTTATTAGGTGTGCTGCTTACTAAATTTGCGGATATTTCAGCGTTATTTTTTCTACTGCCGATTTGGATGTTTTTACGTATGGCACTGAATGCTATCGACGGCATGCTAGCCCGCGAATTTAATCAAAAAACGCCACTAGGAGGCTATCTAAATGAAGCTACCGACGTCATCTCGGATACTGCGCTTTACCTGCCGTTTGCTTTTGTGGCTCCTTTTGGCTGGGGTGTTATCTCGCTCGTTATCTTTCTGGCCTTTATGAGCGAGTTTTTAGGTGTTCTAGGACAGGTGCACGGCAGCGGCAGGCGCTACGACGGACCCATGGGCAAGAGCGACCGCGCATTCGTGTTTGGGCTTATCGGCACTATATATGCGGTATTAGGTCAGCTGCCCGCATGGTTTGGTTGGGCGCTTTATGCGGTAGCATTTTTGCTCGCGCTTACCTGCATAAACCGTGTCAGAATGGGTCTAAAAGGCTAAGTCAATAAAATGCGCGGCAAATTTTAGGAATTAATTAAAAATGTGATAATACATTTGTGCAAATTTATGTCTAGATGCCCATAAATTAAACTACATAAATTTCAAAACGATATCCCACTACAAGTAATTAAATTTAGCGCAGTTTATTGCCGCGACCAAATTCGGTTTTAAAGTTTTACAAAACCAGCATAGGTTTATTAGGCAAGCGATAAATTTAACACATACTCAGAACTCAGATAAAATTTTGAACAAAATACCTAAAGAGCGATGTGGTTGCGGAAAATCTTTGTCGAAAAAATTGTCAAATTTGTATACTACGTAAGCTAGTTAAATTTAAAACTAAAGCTTGCAAAAGCCGTGCGAAAAATAGTTAAATTAAACAAGAGCGTCAAATTTAAAGATTTAGTTTTTATGAAAGCTATCTGGTTACCAAAATGAGCATCTTTATGAAATTTAAAACGCTCCGCGATGAAATTTTGAAATTTTATAAAATTTACCGCCCGCCCAACCGAAATTTTAAAATTTAAGGCTCGATGAAATGCGTTTCGGCGCGATGGTATGCGCCGCTTGAAACTTTAAATTTTAAAAACTCGCACTTCGCCTCAAAGCCCGCTAGCGGGGCTAAATTTATCAAGCCGACGTCGCCCAGACGCGTAAAAATCGCTGTCCGCTCGCCTCAAACGAGCACTCCTGCCAGTCCCAGTCGTTCTCGCCGCCCATTGCGAAATTTCGAGGCTCGTCAGATAGAGCCGCCGCGCTTAAAGCAGCCGTTATCCA
>CALISV010000302.1 GCA_938041615.1 uncultured Campylobacter sp.
GCCGTTGCCACGACCTGTTCCTGCATCAAAATAAATTGCATCACGCTCTAGCTCAGAATACAGTTTCGTCAAATCACTTTTCTCTTTTTTTTCATAATTTGCTCCGGAATTTAGCCATTCTTGTGCTTCAGAAAAATTTTTAAATGATTTATAACGGGCTTTTTTACCACTTACTTTTTTTTGACAATCCGTCCAGCTTTCAAGTATTCCATTTTCATTTGTATCTGTAATGAAATAAGCATAGAATTTTTTATTTTTTGCCATTTTTAAGCATCCTTCAATATAAACTTCAAATTCTAAGTTAGTTTTGCCCTATACTGGGCAACTTGCCGCATTCATTATACCATAAAAATATATGACTTAATAATTATTTATAAAATATTCAAGCTTTTTATAGTTTTTTCGTCTTTGCGCCAGTCTTTTTTAACGACTACAACGAGCTTTACGAGGATTTTTTGACCGGTAAAATTTGATATTAACTTTCTTGAATTTATCCCGATTCTTTTGATGGTTTGTCCATTTTTTCCGATAATCATAGATTTATGTATCTCGCGTTCGGTGATTATGGTGGCATAAATTTCAGTTATATCTGGTTTTTCTTTGACTTTGTCTATGAGCACGTCGGTAGAGTAGGGGATCTCGTCGCTTAGATTGTCATAGAGCGCCTCAAGGATAAATTCACGAAAAATTTCCTTTTCATTTGTCGGCGTTAAAAACTCGGGGTCGTAAAAATACTCATGTTCTGGCAAAAGCTTGCAAATTTCATCTAAAAGCGGCTTTTTGTATGTTTGCTTTTTGACGCTAAAAGGCAAAAGTGCGGTAAATTTGTCTTGAAATTTTTGATATTGCGCGATTTTTTCAAGTACTTTGGCGTTTGAGACTTCGTCAACCTTGGTGAGTACCAAGATATGAGGTTTTTGCGGATTTAAATTTAGAAATTTGACGTAGTCGTCTATGCTGTCGTGAATAGGCGCTAAAAACACGATCGCGTCGCAGTCGCCCATCGATTTTATCGCTTCGTTTATCATTAGTTTGTTTAGCGTTTTGTTGCTCTCGTGAAGTCCTGGCGTATCGGTAAAAACGATCTGATCTTCGCCGTTCATCACGATACCGCTGATCTTGCGCCTCGTGGCGTTTTGCTTGTGCGAGACGATGGTGATCTTCGCATCAAGCAAAAAATTTAAAAGCGAGCTTTTGCCTGCATTCGTACGACCTATGATGCTTACAAAGCCTGATTTCATAAGATATATCTCGCTAGATCTTGATCCTCGACGACGTCTGATAGGCGCTTTTCTACGAGAGCTTTGTCTACCTCTATCGTTTCGCCGCCGTGCTCGTTAGCCTCAAAGCTGATATCCTCGATCACGCGCTCGATCACGGTGTGTAGGCGTCTAGCACCGATGTCTTCCATTTTTTCGTTGGCGTTTTGAGCGATTTTTGCGATAGCCCTGATGGCCTCATCGTTAAATTTAAGCTCCACGTTTTCGGTTTTTAAAAGCGCTTCGTATTGTTTGAGTAACGAATTTTTAGGCTGAGTTAAAATTTGATACAACGCATTTTCATCTAAACTATCAAGCTCGACTCGCAGCGGGAAACGCCCCTGAAGCTCGGGGATTAGGTCACTTGGTTTGCTGATGTGAAAGGCGCCCGCGGCGATAAAAAGTATGTGGTCGGTCTTTATGGCGCCAAATTTGGTCGTCACCGTCGAGCCCTCCACGATAGGTAGCAAGTCGCGCTGTACGCCTTCTTTGCTCGGATCTTGCCTGCCTGAGTTTCCGGAGCTCACCGCGACTTTATCTATCTCGTCGATAAAGATTATGCCTTCGTTCTCGGCTCTTCGCACGGCCTCGGTTTTGATGCTCTCCATATCTAAAATTTTATCGCTAGCTTCGTTTTTGAGCGCCTCTTTAGCGTCTTTTACCTTCATCTCTTTTTTGACGGTTTTGTTGCTTAGGCCGATGATTTTGACGAAGCTCTCTTGCATTTGCGCCATATCGGGCGACACGTTGGCTCCAGCGTCAAAGCTATTTTGCATGACCTCTATCTCGATGCTAAGATCATCTAGATCGCCGTTTTCGAGCCTACTCATCATCTTTTCGTAGCTTTTTTCATAGTCGGCCTTTTTCTCTTCGCTTGCACCAGCAGGCAGAGGCGGCAGGAGCTTTTTTATTATCTTATCTTTTACGTATTCGTCGATTTTCTCGCGGTTTTTCTCGCGCTGTTCGGCTTTGACCAAATTTACCGACGCAGCCGCCAGATCGCGCACCATGCTCTCCACGTCGCGTCCGACGAAGCCAACTTCGGTGTATTTGCTAGCTTCTACTTTAATAAACGGCAAGCCCATCATCTTTGACAGACGCCTTGCGATCTCTGTTTTGCCCACACCAGTCGAGCCTATCATTAGGATGTT
>CALISV010000303.1 GCA_938041615.1 uncultured Campylobacter sp.
TCGCTGTCCTCCAGGATCTCTAGCACGCACACGTCGTCCACGATCGAGATGTTGTCTTTTTGGAGGTGATAGACGATAAACTCCTCGCCGTCCTCAAAAAAAGAGAGCTTGCCCGAGCCGCTTTTAATTATCACGACTTTGATTGATTCTGCGTAGATTGTGGCGCCTTTGGCTAGGAGCTCGCGGTTAAATTTAGCAAGCTCGTTTTGGTTCAAAACGTCTAAAATATCGGTCTCAAGTAGGCCTAGTCGTGATTTTTTCAAGTTTATCGTTTCTTATGATTATTATTCGGCGATTATTTTATCTTAAATATTTTTAAAGTGTATTAAATTTATCGAGGCCGAGCGCGATTATTCCGCTAGTTTTATATATTCAAGCCGCGGCAAAAATCGGGCGGCTAAAATTTAGACGGCAAATTTAGCCCGTTCTGAGGCTAAATTTTATAAAATAGCTCAAAATTTAAGGACGAAAAATGTTTAACGGACTGATTAGAGAGATCGCGCAGGTTGCGAGCTATTCGCAAAATACCCTACGACTAAAAGCCGCATACCGCCCAAATTTAGGCGATAGCGTCGCGGTAAACGGCGCGTGCCTTAGCGTGACTCAGCTGCACGCAGACGGCTTTAGCGTGGAGCTTAGCGCTGAAACCAGAGCGCATATCGCGACGGAAAATTTGCGCGGACGCGTGCATATCGAGCCTGCGATGCGCTTAGCCGACCGCGTGGACGGGCACCTGCTACAAGGCCACGTAGACGCTATCGGCGAGGTTGCACGTATAGAGCGGCGCGAAAACGGGGTTGATTTTTATATAAATTTGCCCTCTAGCGTCATGCCCCTGATGGCGAACAAAGGCAGTATCGCGGTTGAGGGCGTGAGCCTCACGATCAACGAGGTTTTGCCGACCGGCGTGCGCCTCACGATCATCCCGATCACGTTTCGCGAGAGTTTGTTCGGCGAGTTTGAGCCGGGGCGCCGCGTAAACGTAGAAAGCGACCTGCTAGCGCGCTACGTGGCTAGGCAGCTGGAGTTTGGCCGCAGTGCCCAAAACGGCTCCAAAAGCGAGATCAGCTGGGACGAGTCGCAGCATATCGCGAGCCTTTATTAGGCTAGGCGGGTTAAATTTGACGGAAATGAAGCGGGAAATTTTAGACGTAGTTTTTGAGAGCGAGCGCTTGAAGCTCGGCTTTACGACGCGATTTGGCGGCGTGAGCGAAGGGGCGTACGAGGGGTTAAATTTAGCGGGTCACGTTGGTGACCTGCCCGCAAATGTCGCGAAAAATCGCGAAATCTTAGCCGCTGCGCTTGGTATCATGCCCTGCAATCTAAAATTTATGAACCAAATTCACTCAAACCGCGTGGAAATTTTACGAGATTTAGAGGATGAGCTGCCGCCCTGCGACGGCGTGATTACCGCGCTTAGAGGCGTTACGCTTTGCGTTTTGGTCGCCGACTGCTCGCCCGTTTTGATCGCGGATAAGAGGCGGGGCGTGGTTGCCGCTGTGCATGCGGGCAGAGCGGGCGTAACGGGTAAAATTTGCACGAATGCAGTCAAGCTGATGAAAAGCGAGTTTGGTTGCGAGGCGAGCGATCTGCGCGTATTCGTCGGCGCAAATATCAAGGCGCGAAACTATGAGGTGGGCGAGCTTGATTTGGCCGAGTTTAACCGCTATAAAAATGGCGGCAAATTTGATATGGAGGCTGCGCTGCGGGACGAATTTGCCGCGCTTGGCGTCAAGCGAGTCGAGTTTGATCCGCGCTGTACGTTTGAGACGGGGGAGCTGTTTTCCTACCGTAGAGATGGCGTCACGGGGCGATTTTGCGGTTTTGCGATGAATAAAATCTTGCCAAAATAGCCGTATACGGCCTAAATTGAGCGTAGACGAGCGCGTAGTCAGGCGAGTTTAGTTAAAATTTTATTTATGTTTATCAAAAAGGGCTAAAATTTAAACTGATACCTCATAAAAAGGAGTCAGTATGAGAAAAATTTTACTTTGTTTGATTGTTGCGGCGAGCGCGCTTTTTGCGGCGCAAACTAGATCCTCAAACGAGATGGCAACTGCCCCTGCGAGCGCGCCTACAAATTTGGCAAACAAACAGTTTGAAGACGCGCTAGCGATGTACCGAGTCTCGGATTTTAGCGAGGCGGCGAGACTCTTTAATCTAGCGTGCGAAGGCGGACACGCGCGGGCATGCTACGATCTGGGCGCGATGATCGCTAGCGGAAAAGTCGCAGCAAAGCAGCCTGGGGCGGCGGCTAAATTTTACGAGCGAGCGTGCAAGATGGGCGATAAGCTAGGCTGCTACGCGCTAGCGTACGCCTGCCAGACGGGTGCCGGCATAGCAAAAGACGAAGCTCGGGCATACGAGCTCTATAAAAACTCATGCGAGCTTGGGCTAGCTAAAGGCTGCAACGAGGCGGGCTACATGAGCGAGCGCGGCATGGGCGTAAGTGCGGACGTCAAAGCCGCGGTTAAATTTTACGAAAAAGCGTGCAAGATGGGGCTAGAGGTCGGCTGCGAAAACGCTAAAATTTTAAAGCGTTAGACTCGGCTGGCGGCTAAAATTTAACTCGGTTGCGTGTTTTGCGTCTTGCTTTTCGTAAAAATGCGCCCGAGTTTTGCGCTAAATCTAAATGCTTTACTCGCCAAGACACGATTGG
>CALISV010000304.1 GCA_938041615.1 uncultured Campylobacter sp.
TATCTCTAGTAGTCGCCTCTTTGGGCTTTGCAAATGCCGCAGATATCGAGATCGTTGATATCTACGCCAAGGCTACACCTCCCGGCGCAAAAAATACGGCTCTGTTTTTCGACATCAAAAATAACACAGATAAGCCAGTAAAACTAGTCGGCGCTAGCTCTCCGGCGGCCGCTACGGGCGAGATACATACGCACAAAGAAGTAGACGGTATGAAAAAGATGGTGCAAATAGATAGCATCGAAGTAGCGCCTGAAAGCGCCGTGAGCCTAAAACCGGGCGGTCTGCACGTAATGCTAATGGACATCAAAGCTCCGATCAAAGAGGGCGACAAACTAGATGCTACGCTAGAGTTTGATAACGGACAAAAACTCGAGCTAAAAGACATCGTCGCAAAGTCGGTCGTAGCTAAAAAAGACGGCGAGCACGGACACGATCACGGCGGACACCACAAGCATTAATGAAAAAATTTCTCATTATTTTAGTCCTTCTAGTCGGCGTTTTGGGTACTTCGGCGTACCTGTTTTTTAAACCACAAGCACAAGAGGACTTTTTGAGCGCAGAGGACGTGGGGGCAAATTTAACCCCGCTTCCTTGCGATATGAACGCCGAGCACTCCTGCGGCGTAGAGTTTCGCGGCAAGACGGTTAAATTTAGCCTCTCGCCAAAGCCCGTTTACACGATGCAGCCGACGATCGTGCGTATCGAGGGGCTAGAAGGGTTTAAAAACCCGAGCCTTGAGATCCACGGCGTAAATATGGACATGGGTGTGATTAAGGCCGAAGTAGAAAAACGCGACAACGCCTACATATCAAACATCGTGCTAAGCGCGTGCCTGATAAACATCATGAGGTACCGTTTCGAGGTGCTTGAAAACGGCAAAAAAAGCGGACTTTATATAGACTTCGACTTGCATCAATAGACGCAAATTTTACTTAAAAGGACGGATGATGAAAAAGCTTATTATCGTACTTATACTGATTTTAACGGTTCTTGGCGTAGGTTATCTCGCATTTTATTCAAACAAATACGCCCCTAACGGTCAAAGCGCAAACGTCGCCGAGGGTCTAAAAAATTACGATTTTACCGGCAAGGGCGTAAACGGCGCGGTGAGTCTAAAGAGCTTTGAGGGTAAAAATAAGATTATATACTTTGGCTACACCTCGTGTCCGGACGTCTGCCCCGCGACTTTAGGTATCTTAAGCGGCGTGTTAAACGAGCTTAAAAGAGACGATATCGTCGTGATTTTCGTCACCCTAGATCCGGAGCGCGACGAACCTAAAAACGTCGATGAGTATGCGAAGTATTTTTATCCGAATTCTTACGGTATAGTATTAGACGATCTGCCTAAGGTTGCAAAAAGCTACGGCGTGAAGTATCAAAAGGTGCTGCTTGAAAAATCGGTCATGGAGTACTCCGTCGCACACAGCTCCTCGCTCTACGTACTAGACAAAAACGGTAAATTCGTCGCCGAGATCTCCAATCTAACGGCGCAAAACATCAAGAAAACGCTGGAAAATCTGAAATAATAACAGCTTTATTATTTAGTTGTTATGAGTGTTACGTTATAACACAGAGATATTTTTTTATGCTTAATTATTAACGATTTTGATTTAAATCAATATACTTTAAGCCTTCCGGTTGTATAGTTTCTTTAGCGGAAATTTAAAACTCGGAAGTCATCCATGAAGATTATAGCGCTCGTATGCGCTCTATTTGTTTTCTCCTTCGCAAGCGATGTTAGCGCTACGGCTAGCATCGACGTAAAAAGCTGCGCCTATAGCGAGCAAAACAAAACCATAGCCGTCTACGATGCCAAAAATTCGCTAAATATACTTAATCAAAAAGACTTAAAACCCATAAGCAAATTTGACTTTAAAACAGACGAGATAACCTCTCTAGCCTTTGATGGCGCAAATTTATATGCAGGATTTGCTGGCGGCGAGATAGCTAAATTTAGCGATGATTTTAGCTCTTTTGCCGGCATGCTAAATCTTTCAAATTTAAGCCTTGATACGCAGGTAACGCACCTTCACGTCGCAAACGGCAAAATTTACGCGGTCGTCAGCAAAGACGCCTTTGTCGCATACGACGTTGCGTCAAAAAAGCTGATGCGCGCGAGTCTTGACGGCGCATACCATATCGCGACCTGTCAAATTTTAAGCGACGCCGCACTGATAACTAGCTGGGATAGATCGGTTTTTAGCGTAAATTTAAGCACCATGAAGGCAAAAAATATAGGCAGATTAAAATCCGTAGCTCTGAGCGCGGCGGAGATAAACTCAGGCGTGATTTTCGGGCTTGCTAGCGGCGAGATAGCTAGTCTCAAATTTGACGCCGAAGCAAATTTGACGCAAACAAATGGCAAAGACAACTCTAGCTCAAATTTAACCGCCGTCAAAAACGCGCAAAACAAAGCGGATCTAAATTTGACTAGCGGCAAAGCAAACGCAAATTTGATGAACTCTACAAATTTAGAAACAAAAAACTCGGCGAGCACAGAGACCAAAGCCGCCCCGAACCTAATCGTCCAAATTTACAAAATCTCAAATTCACGCATTAAAAGCCTACTGGTCGTGCAGGATAAAGTTTATATCGGGCTTGGAAACGGCGAAATTTTACGAAGCGACGCGGAATTTAAACAGATAGAAAAAATAGGCAAAAACTCTGACGCCGTGATAAAAATTTTTAACGACGAAGATAGCGTCATAGCCGTTAGCATAAACGGCGAGATCCAAATTTACAAGAAAAAATCTTAGGAAAGGAGATTTTCAATGAACAAACTACTTAGTTGCGGTATCGTTGCGGCTGCGGGCCTCGCGTTTTCCGTTAGCAGTGCGTGTGCATCGGATAGCGATTTGCAAGCTATCATGAAAGCGCGCGGACTAACGGAAAAAGACGTCCTGGCGGCTGCTAAAACGTATCAGCCAAGCGGCAAGAAGGACGACTATATCGTCTTCTCATCAGGAGGCCAAAGCGGACAGGTGATGGTTTACGGCGTGCCTTCGATGAGAATTTACAAGTATATCGGCGTCTTTACGCCCGAGCCTTGGCAGGGATACGGCTACGACGAGGAGTCTAAAGCCATCCTAAAAAGCGGCGCCATCAGAGGCAAACAAATCACGTGGGGCGACACTCACCACCCTGCTTTAACCGAGAAAAACGGCGAATACGTCGGCGATTATCTTTTCATCAACGACAAAGCCAACCCTCGCATCGCGGTTATAAATTTGCACGATTTCGAAACTACTCAAATCGTCGTTAATCCAATCGTAAAAAGCGAACACGGCGGCAGCTTCATCACTCCAAATAGCGAATACGTCATCGAAGCGGCGCAGTACGCGGCTCCGCTAGATAACGGCTACCACTCGATGGACGAATACGAAGCGGTTTTCCGCGGCGCAGTAACGTTTTGGAAATTTGACTATCCAAAAGGCAAGATAGACGAGAAAGCTTCCTTCTCGCTCGAGCTTCCTCCGTACTGGCAGGACCTAAGCGACGCCGGTAAGGGCGAGAGCTTCGGCTGGGCATTTACAAACTCGATAAACTCCGAGATGTATACGGGCGGTATCGAAAAAGGCTTGCCTCCGTTTGAAGCGGGCGCAAGTAGAAACGACACGGACTATTTGCACGTTTATAACTGGCAAATTTTAGAAAAACTAGCTCAGGATAAGAAAAACTACATGGAGATAAACGGCCATAGAGTAGTTACGATAGACGCCGCGGTTAAAGCCGGCGCGCTATTTTTGATCCCGGAGCCAAAGAGCCCGCACGGCGTAGACGTCACTCCTGACGGCCGATACATCGTCATCGGCGGCAAGCTAGATACTCACGCGACGGTTTATGATTTTAAAAAGATCAAAAATTTGATCGATAAAAAAGAGTTTGCCGGCACCGATCCGTACGGCATCCCTGTGCTTGATATGGCAAAGAGCTTGCAAGGACAAGTCGAACTTGGCCTTGGACCTCTGCACAACTCTTTTGACGAAAAAGACGGCATCATCTATACCTCTCTTTACGTCGATAGCCAGATCGTAAAATGGGACTATAAAAATCTAAAAGTTCTAGATAGGATCAACGTCCACTACAACATCGGACACCTTGATACTATGGAGGGTAAGTCGTCAAAACCTAAGGGAAAATACGCTATCGCTCTTGATAAACTTTCGATCGATCGCTTTAACCCGGTCGGCCCTCTTCACCCGCAAAACCACCAGCTTATCGACATCACGGGTGCTAAGATGGAGCTTTTATACGATATGCCGATACCTCTTGGCGAGCCTCACGACGTAGTTTCTATCGCGGCTAGCAAGCTAAAACCTGCTACTACCTACACGATGGGAACAAACTCTCGCACGGGTAAGGAAAGTCCGTTCGTAACTCTTGCCGGACAAGAGAGGATCGAGCGCAACGGCAAAAACGTAACCGTCTACGCTACGATGATCAGAAGCCACATCAACCCTGAGCACATCGAGGTAAATAAAGGCGACAACGTAACTATCCACCTAACAAACCTAGAGCGCGCCCAGGACGAGACGCACGGCTTTACCGTGGATCTTTACAACATCCACGCATCTTTAGAGCCTGGTAAAACCGCAACCGTAAATTTCGTAGCGGACGAAGAGGGCGTGTTCCCTTACTACTGCACCGAATTTTGCTCTGCGCTGCACCTTGAGATGATGGGTTACTTGCTAGTTAAAGATCCGAACAAAAAATACGAATCCGCCAAAGCAAGCAAGCTAAAAACCCTAAGCCCGGAAGCTCTAAAAGCCGAATACGATAAAGTAATCGCTACAAACAAAGCTACCGACGAAGTTATCCAAAGCGTCGTGGCTTACCTAAAAGAAAAGCATTACGAAAAATATCCTAAGGTAAAAGAGCTGGTTACCGACGCGCTGGATCAGTACGGCAAAATCCCTGAAGTAAAAGCAAAAGCCGACGAAGCCTACAAAAAAGGCGACGTAAACGGCGCGATACTATGGGAGTACCAAGTATGGCAGTATATGGTTAAAACCGCGGACGTCGGCCTAAGAGCTAAAAACAATCTCGCTAAAGAGATCGCCACGCCTATGAGCCCGGCTGCCTCCAAAGGCGAGGAAGCCTATCTAAAAGGCGGTTGTAACGGCTGCCACGTCATCGGTCAAGTTAGCTCGGGTCCAGATCTAACGGGCGTTCTTTTGCGTCACGAAAACGGCGAGAAATGGGTGTTTGACTTTATCAAAGATCCGTCTAAATTTTACGGCGACGAGTATATCAAGTCTATGATCGATTACTTTAACCTAAGAATGCCTAATCAGCACATGAGCGATCAAGAGATCAAAGATATCATCGAATACCTAAAGTGGATCGACGAAAACGCGGGAATGTAATCCAAATTTGATTCGGGCTTAGCGGTCCGAATCGGTTCGCTAAATTTGAGGCTCGGCGCGCGTAACCCGAGCCTCCTACGTTAAATTTAAAAAGCGTTTTGCGAAAAATTTTTTAAATTTAATAAAGGAGAAACGATGAAGAAGTATCAAATTTACACTATTATCGCGTTAGTCTTGATGACCGTTTGTTTTACGATCCCGGTGCTTGGCTTTTTCGGAGCCAAGGCTAAAATCGCCGCGGGCGAGCCGCTCGCTGGGTATTCGTATAAAATTTACGACCTTTACACCTCGTTTCAGTACAAAAATCACTTGATGCCGGACGACGTAAAAGCCAGCCTGCAAAAAGCGATCGAGCAAAAAGCCGAGATCGGCACGCCCTCTTTTCCTATCTGGTACGTCGCGCTTGAAGCGCCAAACTACCCAAAAGACGCCTTTCCAGACGGTATTCCGGTTTATTTTCACGTTGACGGATACAGCGGCGACGTGCACGAGATGAACACCATAAACCACTACATCGGCATGTATCCGATGGAGCACGGCGGCAACGTCGAGCGCGCGATTGCGCCTTATTATCTGCTTATTTCCACGCTTTGCATGCTAGCCTTTTTATACTACGACGGCAAATTTAACTCCCTACTCATGGTGCTTCCGACCATCGCTCCGCTGCTTTTTATGGGCGCGTTTGCGGGCTGGCTTTATTGGTACGGGCACAATATGCAAGAGTGGGGCGCGTTTAAGATAAAACCGTTTATGCCGACCGTGCTTGGCGACGGCAAGGTCGCGCAGTTTACGACGCACTCGTATCCTAGCATAGGATTTTGGGTGATGATGGCTATGAGCGCACTTTGTATACTAGCCGTATTTTCAAAGAAAAAAGAGCTCAAAGACGCGAAATGAAATTTAAGCTTTTGCTCTTTTGCGCGCTAAATTTGACGGCTTTCGCCGGTCCGTTGCAAGACGCTATAAATGCCGCCGAACCGGGCGACACGCTGCGCCTAAACGACGGACTTTACGAGGGAAATATAATCGTCGATAAGCCGCTAACAATAATAGGCAAAGGCGAGAACGCCGTGATACGAGGCGACCGCAAATCAAGCGTGATAAAAGTAACGGCAAAAAACGTTAAACTCATAAATTTAAACATCGAGGGCAGCGGTACGAGCCAGATGGAGCTAGACGCGGGCGTTAGCTGCGCAAAAGGCAATAATCTTTTGGTCGAAAAAAGCCGCTTCAAAGACGTACTGTTTGGTATCGAGCTGTCAGAATGCAACCAAGCCGTGATAAGAGATAACAACATCACCTCAAAAGAGGGCTTTGACGTGCCTAGACGCGGAGACGCCGTGCGCGCGTGGTATTCGCACGAAAACTTAATCGAGCGAAACTACGTCTATAACAGCCGCGACATCGTGGCGTGGTTTTCCAGCAACAACGTAATCCGCAAAAATTTCGGCAAAAACAACCGCTACGCCGTGCATACGATGTACTCTGCGGATAACCTCATCGAGGATAACGAATTTAGCGGAGGCGCCGTGGGGATGTATTTTATGTTTTCTACGAATTCTCTCGTGCGCCGAAACGTGATAATCAACTCAAACGGAGCGTTTGGCGTGGGTATCGCCCTAAAAGACGCCTCGGGGTTTAACATCAGAGAAAATACCTTTTTGTATAACTCGCGCGGCATCTACTCCGACCGCTCGCCGCTAAATCCGGGCACCGTAAATTTGATCGAAAATAATCAAATTTTATACAACGTCATCGGGCTGCAAATGCACGCGACGCAGGAAAAAAGCGTGTTTAAGGGCAATGATTTTATCGGCAACATGGAAACGGCTATCAACGACACTCCTGGCTCAAAGATCGAGCTAAACGAGTGGAGCGGTAATTATTTCGACGAATACGAAGGACTCGACGTCGATAGAGACGGCATCGGCGATACGCCATACTTGCACTTCGTTTACGCCGACAAGCTTTGGCAGTATTATCCAGCCCTACGCTTTTTCTATGGCTCCACCGTGATTAGCGGGCTAAATTTCCTAGCTAAACTTGCCCCCTTTTCCGAGCCGCTTAAGCTTTTAGAGGACGACTCTCCTAAAATGCGCCCAAACAACGCTCAAAAGGCAACGCTATGAATAGGCGAAATTTTATCGCACTAACGGCAGGTGCGGCGGCCGCAGGCTACGGCATCGGATATTTTTTACCCAAAACGCGCGCGGACGAACTTTTTTTACGGCCTCCCGGAGCGGTTAAAAATTTCGAATCGCTCTGCATAAAATGCGGCCAGTGCGTGCAGGTCTGCCCCTATCACAGCATCGGGCTGCTAGACATCGCGCAGGGCTACTCAAACGGCACGTCCTACATAAACCCGCACGAGCGAGGCTGCTATCTGTGCGACCTTTTCCCTTGCGTTTTGGCCTGTCCTAGCGGCGCGCTAGATCACGCCACGACGCAGATTAGCGACGTAAAGATGGGTGTTGGCGTACTGCGAGGACGCGAGGCCTGTCTAGCGTACAAAAACGAAAACGTAAATTTAAGCGGCGTTACGAGAATGCTTGAACGTAAAATTTACAACGACCGCGAGCAAGCCGTAAAAGACGCCGTCCAAAATAGCGTGGACAAGCCCTGCGATCTGTGCGTTAGCCTCTGCCCGGTAGGAGACGCCGCCATATCGATGGCTAAAAGCGACGGGCGAAATTTGCCCGAATTTAAACAAGGCTGCGTCGGATGCGGAGTGTGCGCCGAGGTTTGCCCGGCACAAATCATCGATATAGCGCCAAACCGCGGCTATGACGAAATTTACAAAGGATAAAAATGAGAAATAAAATTTTAGGCTGTCTCGTCGCCCTCGCCGCCGCTGCACTGATAACGGGCTGCGAGAGCAAGGATGATAAAAAAAGCACGACGCAAGCGACGCCGGCCGCCGCAGGCATGATAGAGACGCAAAAAGCGGACGCTAACGCAACCGCGCAAAAAGACTACGATCAGTTTATGACTTACGATATAAACGGCAAAAAGAGAGTCAAATTTGGCCTGGACGACGAGGAGAGCGAGACTAGCCGCTCAGTCGGCGCGCTAGCGATGGTGCGAAGCCCGCTGCAAAGCATAAATTTAAAACTCATCAAAGGGCGGCTTAGCAAGGACTTTATCGTAAAATGCTCCGCCTGCCACGACGACTACGCCAACGGCATCATCGGCCCGTCGCTGCTAAACAAAACCTCGGATCAAATTTACGACATGATCATCGCGTATAAAAGTAAGCAAAAGGCAAATCCGCTGATGAAAGATCTAGTCCAAAACCTAGACGAGGCGCAAATCCGCGCCCTAGCAAATGAAATCAGCGAATTTAACGAGCAATTTAGAAAAAAATAGGAGGCTAAAATGGGAAAGAAAATAGCGATAATCTTTGGAGTTTTGGTACTTGCACTCATGGTTTTTATGCTGACTAGTCAGCCCTCAGCACCCGTAAAGGACGCTAGCAGGCCCGAGCTAAAACCGGCGCAGCAAACAAAGCCGAAAGTCGTAAACGAAGAGCTAAATTTGCAAGATAGCGAAGAGATCAAAAAGATAAAACAGCTGCAAAACAGCGTCGCAAATCAGCCTAGCGAGGGCGTTAGCAAGCGATACCTGACCTCCTGCGCGCCTTGTCACGGAGCAAACGGCAAGGGCGTGATGGCGCCTAGTATCGCTGGTAAAAGCAAGGACGAAATCCTGGCTTCGCTAAAAAACTACAAAGAGGGCAAGGTGCCAAACAGCCTGATGAAAGGGCTTCTCACGAACGTATCAGACGAGGATCTAGGCGCGCTAGCTGATGAAATTTCAAAATTTAAAGAGTAGAAAATGGATAAATATAGCACTCGTTGTACGGTCTCAAAGGTCGATTTTTTCGATACGCTGACGATAAAAAACGGCGAGGGCAAAAAAAGCCTCAGCTGGCGAGGACGCCGCCTAGTCGTGATTGCGCTAGTGCATATTTTGTTCGTACTTTCTTACCGCGCGGATATTCAAATTTTAGAAGGCGATATCAGCGGATCAAGGATCCTAGGTTTTCATTTGACCGACGCTTTTATGAGCTTTCAGGTATTTGCTGCGACGCACGAGTTTCCGATAAATTTGATCATCGGCACGGCTACGATTTTGCTTTTTTACGCGCTTGTGGGCGGGAGGGCGTTTTGCGGCTGGGTGTGCCCTTATACCTTTTTAGGCGAGATCGGCGAGAAAATACATGAAAATTTAGCTGCTAAAAAAATAATCAAACGCCGCGAGTTCGATCCTAAATGGCGCTACGTCTTTACCGCGCTTTTTATCGCGATGAGCTTTGCTAGCTCGCAGCTCGTGTTTGAGATATTTAGCGTGACGGGCATCGTATCTAGATTCGTCATTTACGGCTATTTTCACGCGATTTGGTTTGCCCTTTTCGTGCTTTTAGTCGAGATTTTCTACTCCCGCAGAGGCTGGTGCCGCTACGTCTGCCCCATCGGCGCGACGTACTCGCTGCTAACCCGCACCAACGCCGTCAAAGTCAGCTGGAACAAAGATCGCTGCGACCACTGTTTAGTCTGCATCGATACCTGTCTCGTGCCGCACGTGCTAGAGATCACGAAGAAAAACGCTAAACTTGACGGCGACGAAAATAAAAAAGAATTTCGTCTCGTGGGCGGCGACTGCACGCTTTGCGGGCGCTGTATCGACGTGTGTCACCACGACGCGCTGAAATTCGACAACGGCTTTAAAAAGCTCATCTAAAAGGACAAATTTGATAATCTTAAAAGACATCACAAAGGCTTTCGGCTCGCAAAAGATACTCCAAAACGTAAATTTAAGCATAGAAAAGGGGCAAAAAACGGTCGTACTCGGGCAAAACGGCGCGGGCAAAAGCTCGCTGATGCGCATAATCCTGGGCGAATTTAAACCAAACAGCGGAGAGGTACGAGTAAACGGCTTTGACCCATTTACCGCGCGTAAAGAAGCCCTTAGCGTGATATCTTTCGTCCCCCAAACGCCGCCGCCGCTTAAATTTAACCTAAAAGAGCTTTGCGAATTCGTCTGCAAAAGTTCAAACGTTGCGCAGGAAAATATAGAGAAATTTTGCGAGAAAATGGAGCTTGATCTAAAAGGAAACTTTCACAAGCCATTTTACAAGCTCTCGGGCGGTATGAAGCAAAAAATGCTAATCGCAATCGCCTTTGCTAAAAACACCGAGGCCATGATGTTTGACGAGCCCACGGCAAATTTAGACCCCAAAGCCAGGCGAAATTTTATGGATCTACTAGGCGAGTTTGCGCGCGAAAAGACGCTGGTTTTCATCTCGCACAGGCTTGATGAGGTGCAAGGCATATCAAACCGCTACGTCGAGATGGATCTGGGGCAAATCGTAAAAGACGAGCTAATCTCTCAAGGAGGCGCGCATGCGTAACCTGCTACTCATCGCCAAACTAGACGTCGCCGAGTCGCTGCGCTCGCGCTGGTTTCTCATCTATATGCTAGTTTTTATGGGGCTTATCGTTACTTTTATCTTTAGCGGCGTGACGGACTCGCGAGTGCTGGGCTTTAGCGGACTTACGCGGCTTTTGCTGCTTTTTATCCAAATTTGCATTATCATCGTGCCCATTTTTATCCTCATCTCGACCGTGCGCAGCATCAGCGCCGACCGCGATACGAATTTGCTTGAGTATATGCTTAGTTTTCCTGTTAGTCTGGGCGAATACTATTTCGGCAAGGCTTTGGGGCGCATTTTCGTTATTTTCGTGCCACTTTTGCTCTCTTTTGCCATTGCGGTGATTGCCGGGCTAGTTAAAAAAATCGAAATCCCGTGGAACATCCTAACCCTCTACACCGCCCTACTTTTCGCGCTTAGCTTCGTGTTTTTGTCGTTTGGATTTCTCATCTCGTCGATGATCAAAAATCAAGAAATGGGTCAAGGTGTCGCGTTTTTGCTCTGGCTTATCTTGCTAGCGTTTTTGGATCTCGCGCTGATCGGCTTTTTGATGAAAACTAACGTACGCGAGGATATCATCTTTTTTATCGCGCTCATTAACCCGATCGAGGTCTTTAGGATCGCGGCAATTAGCCTATTTGATCCAAATTTAGCCGTGATCGGCGTGGCGTCGAATTTCGTGCTAAACAACTTTAGCGCGTTTGGATTTATTATTTACTCAATTTTTTACCCGCTGATTTTAGGCGCGATTATGCTTGTGGGCGGATATTTTATCTTTAGCAGCAGGGATTTGGTGTAAATTTAGCTAGTCTGCGGTAGGCATTTGGCGTTTAGGCAGGCTAGTTAGTCGTTTTATCAAGCAAATTTGACCGCCGGTACGGCTAAACCGCGATGAAACGACGCTATTTTCTACGCTATCCATAACCGCTAAAAACCAAAATTTATCATCGTTATGAGGCGTATTAGATTTAAGTTCAAAATTCGCCTTGTTGTTTTATTTTCATTATGATTATATT
>CALISV010000305.1 GCA_938041615.1 uncultured Campylobacter sp.
TAAAATTCGCAAAATGCAAAGAGGCTTGATAAATCCTCCTCGCTTACTTTGCGCGACTTTATTCTATCCACCTTTATTTCATCTAAAAAGTAACGTAATCGTCCATTAGCTAAAAAAATTAATAAATCAGTGCTACAATCCAGAATACAATTTTTATCGCATAAAAAAGCACCTATTGCTTCGGATTTTACAAGCTCTAAAAAATCGTCCGTAATGCCCTTTAAATCCCTTTTTAACGCCATTTATTCCCCTTTCACTTCGTCTAGATAATCGCTCCACCATTGCATAAGCTCGGCGCGCTCCTCTAGTCTTTGGCTTCTGTCGTAGATTGATTTTATTTTATTTCGCTCTCTGTGGTCTAGGCAAAGCTCTATTATTTCCGCGTCTTTGCCGTGGCGTTTGATATTTTCGTTTAGTAGCGTCGAGGCGGTCGCCCTTAGTCCGTGAAATACCGTTTCATCGCCGAAGCCTAGCCGTTTAAGCGCGTAGTTGAGCGTATTCTCGCTTAGCGGTTTTAGGCTCGTGATGTCGCTAGGAAATACGAAATCGCCCCGCCTTATCTCGTATTGAGCTTTTAAAAGCTCTTTTACTTGCCTGCTTATCGGCACGGCGAAGTCTGCGCCCATTTTCATATCGCTAGCGGGGAATACGATGAGGTTTTTATCAAAGCTCACGTATTGCCATTTTAGCCCTCTGACGTTCGCGCTGCGTAAAAAAGTGTGCGCGCCGAATACTAACGCCTGCTTGGTGCTGTTTGAGCCTCTAAAGCCGTCAATCGCCCTTAAAAGCTCGCCTAGCCTTTCGGGATCGGTTATTGCTCTGAAGTTCTCGCATTTTGATGTTTTGAAGGTATCAGCAAAAATAATATCTCTCGTCGGATTATGTTCGATGTAGCCTTTATTGACGGCTAGGTCTAAAATCTTACGAAGTAGCCTAAACGTGCGCTTGCTCGTGTCGTGGCTTATGCCTTTTTTGGTCTCGGCTTCTTGTATGCGCTCTATCGTCGGCGCGTAATCCCTGCGCGCTAGCGTTCTAACGTCGCCGTCTTTTAGATAAGGCATAAGATAATTATTTATCCGCCCCGTTTCTCTGCTTAGCGATGAGGTATTTTTAGCCTACTCTTTTTCTATCCACTCGCGCGCCACGTCCGCAAATTTAACCGCCTTTTGAGCTATTACGGCTTTTTTGATGTCCTCGCCTCTCTCTTTTAGCCTTTTTAGCTCGGCAGCTTTGGCTCTTGCCTCGGCTAGCGTGATACTAGGATATTTGCCTATGATGATTTGATTAGTTTTGCGTTCCTCGTCGGCGTATCTAAAAATAAACGTCTTAGTTAGGCTCTTTTTGCCCTGCACCGCATAAACGTAGAGGTATGGAGTTGAAATATCTTTTATCCACTCTCTAGCCTTGCCGTCTTTGAGCGCGTAGTTTTTTAGTTGGCTATCTTTCGCAAACGTCGCCATTTTCTCGCCTTTTTAAGTCGTTTTTAAAAAGTGGGCTAGGGTTCGATACCTCTTTAATTCTCCGCTTTAATAATGTCAAAGCGTGCGATTTTTAGGGGTTTTCACTTCGCCCGTTTTTTTGAGTGTGTAAAAATTTAGCGTTTTAGTCGCGCACACTCAAAAACACACTTATTTTCTTGAAAATGTATGATATTGTATGAAATGCTAAAAGGGGTTTAAAGCTCGTATTCTAGGGGCTTTTGAAAGCTTTTGAAATCTTGTGAAAATGATAGATGGTGGAAGCGAGGGGGATCGAACCCCTGTCCAAAAACAAACCGATTACGGCCTCTACACGCTTAGCAAAAGTGAAAATTTCATCTAAAAGGGCTCACTTTCCAAAACCTTATTTTAGACTAAGACAAGATTTCGGCTAGCAGCTCGTCAGGCTGCCAACCTACGCTAGCTGGGGTTACTCGCCGTTATCTTAGCTAGTATCGGACTAGGCGAGGCTCAACTGAACTTACGCAGCTTTAGCGTAAGCAGGAGCGTAGTTAACGTTGTTTGCGTTTAAATTTATTTGAGCTTTTTACGCTCTGCTCAAAGCGACGTGCCACCGTGACCGCTCTGCTCCTGTCGAAGCCAAGTCGCTCCCGTAAGAATAGGCTAAATTTAGCCTTGTTTTAAAGGTTGTGGATTATATTATTTTTTGTATTTTTTGTCAAACGTCTAGTTTTTGGGGGATTTTTACGATATTTGCATCTAAAACCCCGAAAAACTCAGCGTCGGTTTCTATATCGTTTTTGTATTTTTCAAACTGATCGCTCACCAAAAGTAACCAGTCTACAAAGTCGTCATTTGCGGGCCCTTGTAGCTCTCTAGCCTCGCCGCAAATTTCCTCTGCTAATGTCGTTAGTTTAAATATCGGATTGAGCTTCATAAAGCTCGAGGCGGACTTGATGTTGTGAAAAATTCTAAAAAGCTCGTTGATATTGGCGTTATATCTATCATTTCTAGCTAGCCCGATGATGAGAGGTTCCATCAGGTCGCACATCAAGGAGTAATGCGACAAAAACTCCTCCACAATATCGTAAGAGTAGTCTATCTCGAGGCTTTTTAGTATTCCCATTTATTTTCCTTAAAATTATTGTGCTGATTGTATCATTTTTTTGATAAAATTAAAAATAAATTACCTAAATTTAAGGAGGAAATTTATGTTAAAAAATGACAAAAAAGTTACAATTTATGATATAATTAATAAAAAGGGCGTTGAGCCCATCGTTATGATCACGGCTTATGACGCTCTTTTTGCACGGCTTTTTGATGATTACGTCGATATTATCTTGGTCGGCGACAGTCTAAATATGAGCTTTAACGGCAAAAAAGACACGCTAAGCCTAAAAATGGACGACGCACTTTATCATGTTAAGGCTGTTTTGCAGGGCGCAAAGCATGCTTTTGTCGTTGCTGATATGCCATTTGGTAGCTATCAGGATGAAAAATCTGCGCTAAAAAACGCGACTAAATTTATCAAAGCCGGCGCAGACGCAGTCAAATTTGAAGGCGGTCTAAAAGCCGCTCCTATCGTAAAAAGGCTAGTGGGCGAGGGTATAAACGTGATGGCCCACATCGGACTCATGCCTCAGTTTGTGCGAAAAGAGGGCGGCTACAAGATAAAAGGACGTAGCGAGGCTGACGAAGCATGCTTGATCGAGGAGGCAAAAGCTCTCGAGCGTGCTGGAGCGTTCTCGGCCGTGGTCGAGGGTACGTTAAGTCCGGTTGCGGCAAAGGTCGCAAAAAGCGTGCAGATGCCTATCATCGGTATCGGCGCGGGTGCCGACGTAGACGGACAGGTGCTCGTGTGGAGCGATATGCTCGGGTTTTTCGACGAGTTTAAGCCTAAATTCGTAAAGCGCTATCTCGACGGTGCAAATTTGGTGCGAACGGCGGTAGAAGCCTATGCTTGTGAGGTTAGAGAAAAGACCTTCCCGAGCAAGGAGTTCGAGTATAAATTTTAGCTTGTTTCGAGCAAATCTCGTCGGCGGGGCAAATTTGATCATCCGGTAAAAGGTGGCAAATTTGGTCCTTAGGCGTTAAATTTGACGAACGGAGGTTGGTTTAAATACCCGTTCCCCGTCAAATTTGACGGGCAAATTTAGCTATCAAAACAAGACTGGATTGAAAACGAGGAGTAAATTTTGAGAATTTTATTGATTTTAGCGGCGTTTTTTAGCGCGCTAACGGCTTCAAATCCGAATTTTGGGCTAGGCATCGACAGTCTTGGCGAGCAAAATGAGCAAGCGCAGAACGAGAGGCGATTTTCTAAGCGCGAAGAGGCCGCGAGGCAGGCGATCGAAAATGCCGATTATGACGCAGCTTTTAAGATTTTATCGCCGCTTTGCCAGGAGGGCGACGCGATGAGCTGCGCGGCGCTGGGTAGTATGCATTTTAGCGGGCTAGGAGCCCAGAAAAGCAACGAAAAAGCCGAGCTTTTCTTTGAAAAATCGTGCGAGCTGGGAAACGGCACGGGGTGCTTTGATCTGGCGCTTTTAAACGTCAAGGAAGTTTTTGGCGCCAAGGATGAAAATAAAATATTTCGCCTCTACGAAAAAGGCTGCGAGCTAGGCTCTGAAGCGGCTTGCAACAACCTCGGCCTCATCTACGAATCGCAAAACGATCTCAAAAAATCCATAAATTTATACGCCAAAGCGTGCAGGAAATTTGACGGTGCTGGCTGCTACAACTACGGCAGGATGATGCACGAGGGTCTTGGAGCGGAGCGCGATCTAGCAAGCGCGCACAAGGCCTTTGACACCTCGTGCTACATGAAAAACGCGCTTGGCTGCTATGCTCTTGGCTACGTTTATGAGCACGCGCAGGGTGTGGAGTTCGCGGTTTATGACGCGTACGACGGATATTCGCGCGCTTGCAAGCTCGGCAACGACGACGGCTGCAGGGCTCTGGGCTTTGAAAACTACGAAAAAAATATCGAAATTTACGAAAAATTCGAATCTATCGCGGAGGGGTGCAAATTTGGCAACGATAGCGACTGCAAGCTTTTAAAAGCGAGGATAGCGGAGTTTTGAGCTCGGGCTGATTTTCTTATCAAATTTAAGCTGATTTTTGAGATTTATCCGCTTCGGCGAGGCGGATAAATTTGAGCTTTGTTCGGTTTTAAAACCCTAGCCTTTACGGCGCCAAATTTACCGCTGAACGCCGAGTTAAATTTGAACAAAGCCCAAAGCCAAAACTTACCCAAAATTTTGTAAAATGCGGCAAATTTACGAAAAATAGAGCCGAAAAAAATGGATAGAATAGTCGAAATAGAAAAAATAAGCTTCGAGAACGATTTTGAGGTGTCGCTGCGCCCAACGCGCTTTGAGGACTACATCGGACAGGAAAAGATCAAGCAAAATTTAGGCGTATTTATAAAGGCCGCCAAAAAGCGCAGCGAGTGCCTAGACCACGTGCTTTTCTACGGGCCGCCGGGCCTTGGTAAGACGACGCTGGCGCACATCATCGCAAACGAAATGGGCGTGAGCATCAAGATGACGGCCGCACCCATGATAGAAAAAAGCGGCGATCTGGCGGCGGTGCTAACGAATTTGCAAGAGGGTGATGTGCTCTTTATCGACGAGATACATCGCCTAAGCCCCGCGATCGAGGAGGTGCTCTATCCTGCCATGGAGGACTTTCGCTTAGACATCATCATAGGCTCGGGACCTGCGGCGCAAACCATCAAGATCGACCTGCCTAAATTTACGCTGATCGGCGCTACGACGCGCGCGGGTATGATTTCAGCACCTCTGCGAGATCGCTTCGGGATGGATTTTAGGCTGCAGTTTTATACCAGAGAGGAGCTGGCTCGTATCGTGCAGATCGCCTCGGTGAAGCTGGGCAAAGAGTGCGAAAAAGCCGCCGCTCTCGAGGTTGCCGCTCGTTCGCGCGCCACGCCTAGGATCGCGCTACGGCTGCTAAAGCGCATACGAGATTTTGCCGAGGTAAACGACGAAGCCATCATCTCGCAACCTCGCGCCAAAGAGGCTCTAGACGCGCTTGGCGTAAACGACATCGGCTTTGACGAGATGGATATCAAGTATCTAGAGATCCTGCTCGCCGCCAAACGCCGTCCGATGGGTCTAAGCACGATCGCGGCGGCTCTAAGCGAGGACGAGGGCACGGTCGAGGACGTGATCGAGCCCTATCTGCTCGCTAACGGCTACATCGAGCGCACGGCAAAAGGCAGGCTCGCAAGTGCCAAAGCCTACGAGGTGTTTAAACTCAAATTTGACGGGGATACGCAAAAGGGATTGTTTGAGGATTGAGGTGGGAAACTGGGCTCAACCATAAATTTTAATCGTCAAATTTTAATCGCTTTTTTTGCTCGGGATTTTATCTCGGGTTTAAATTTAACGAGCATAAAAATCGTCGTCGTTTGCGCGCGGGTCAAATTTGATCGTATTTTCGTCGAAAATTAAGAGAAGGAGCGTGAATTTAGCCGCTACGAAATTTTGTCAATTTTAAAACGAAAGTCGTAGGTTTGGTAAAATTTGAGTGAAAATCGCGCGAAAATTTGATTTTATTTACGGCCTGGAATCGTGCGA
>CALISV010000306.1 GCA_938041615.1 uncultured Campylobacter sp.
CCAAATGCGCAGTGCTCGGCATCTTGCGAGATTTTTTTATGAAATTTTAGCTCCAGCGTTTCTATATCAAGTAACGCTACCGAGCTGTCGTCGCAGCTGCTTTCTATGCCCAAAATCAGCCCGCCCGAGTCGCTATGTTGTAAATTTCCGCTCATTTTTTAAATTTTCCTTTTTTAGCGCATTTTACCGCTTTTTGCTTTCGCGGTTATAAATTCGGCCGGCTTCCTAGCAAAGGCGACAAAATACGCGCGCAAATCGCTTGCCGTAAATTTGCAACAAAACCGAATTTAAATAAATTTGAATCCAAATTTGAACGTAAAAAGATAAGGCGAAGTATCGCGAGATGATTTTAAATGTTTTGAAGTAAATTTCGTCCCAAGACTAGACATATAGTCTGTCGCAGGGCGAAATTTACGAAATCATTTAAAAGCGCTCGCGAGACAAGCCGCAAGCCTCAAAATTTCTCATCTCTTATTATTTTCCCCCGCTCGATCTTATTTTCGTAGTCGTTAAGCGACTTTAGTCGGCCGTTTGGATAAAACGTCTTTACCCAGATAAATACCGTGTCTTTTTGGTAGCTCGTGTTTTCGATCGCGCCGTTTTCGTCGTAGTTTTCGTAATAATCCTCTTTGGGCCCCGAGCGCACCGTGATAAAGTGCTTTTGGCGGGGTTTGCCGTCGCTAGTGTAGGAGAAGTTGTTATTGTCCGAAAAGATACCCAGCATCACATCGAATTTATTGCTCGATTTATATAGCCCGGTGACGTTACCTTCGTCAAAAGCCTCCTTGACTTCGACGTTTATATCGTCCCACAAGCACAGCTGCAGCGTGCCGCTATGCATGCCGTCCGCATGATAAAAATCTATCTCAATCCAGCGCTCTTGGCCGCTTTTGATAAATTTGACGATCTGCTTTTGTGGGTGATGCAAGGGCGGCTTGATGTAGCCGTATAGCCTGCCGTAAAACAGTGTCTCGCCCTCAGGCGTATAGATGCGCTCATAGACGTTGTTTAGCTCTAGGCGGCTTTCCGGATCGTACTCGCCCGTCCTTTCTACGTCGTAGCTAAACCTCATCTCCAGCTCGCCCGTTTGCTTGCCTTTTAGCTTTGGTCGCGGGATAAATTTTAGCTCGCTCGGGGGCAAAATTTGAGCGTTTTGCTTCGCCGAGCTCGGTTTTTCGCCGCCAAATGCCTGCGACGAAGCGGCAAAGCTAAGCGCCAAAAATAGCGCGAGAAAATTTTTCATTTTTATCCTTTAAATTTGTGCGTTTTTAAAACGAGCGTGATTATAGCGTTAAATTTGGATAAATTTTTAAATTTTACTTGCCGAGACCCGCACCGCGAAAATACTAAATTTGGTTTTGTCAAATTTGGTGTTCTCTAAAAATTTTTAGTTTTTCTTTTTTCTTG
>CALISV010000307.1 GCA_938041615.1 uncultured Campylobacter sp.
AAAACTACGAAATAACTTCTCGCCGCTCGTTTCGGGCGGCTTAAATTTACGGCCTTCGGGTCGTAAATTTTTCTTTTTAAATTTTCTTTTTATTCTTTGTCGTGCTTGTAAAATTTGATTTTGAGGCTACGCGTCAAATTTGAGTTGTTGCAAATTTGACTAGCTTTGGCGGTGGGTTAAATTTGAGGGGGTTTGTTGGTTTGAAATGCGGCGGCAAATTTGCTTGCGTAGTCTCAAATTTGGATTTGAGTGAATTTAAAAACGCAGCGTGAATTTCCAAAAAGCTTCACGCGCTTGAGTTAAATTTACAGCTCCGTCCTACTATCAAGCGCTTTCATGAGCGAGAGAAGGTCGATATTTTCGAGATTTACGCCTGTTGGTACGCCTTGGGCTATCTTGCTAAATTTGACGCCCAAATCGCTCAGCTTATCCTCGATAAATACCATCACCGCGTCGCTGCTAAGCCCGGGAGTGAGAGCAAAAATGATCTCGGTTACGCCGTTTTGTTCTATGATCGCGCGCAGTTTTTCGGTTTGTTCCGGCGTTATCTCTTCTAGCACGAAGTAGCGTCCGCGGTAGATCGCGCTTTGCTCGAAAACCAGGATATCCTTTGGACTTTCGACGACGGCTAGTAGCTCTTTATCTCGCATTTCGTCGCTGCAAATGTCGCAAATCTCGTCCTCGCTAAGCCCTCCGCAAATTTGACATTTACCAGTAAATCTCACGGCGTCCTCGATGCTTTGCGCGAGCTTTAGTCCGCCGAAACTATCCTTTAGGCAGACGTGATAGGCGTAGCGCTGGGCGGACTTTTTGCCAACGCCCGGTAGCCGCTCAAAGGCCGCCACGAGCTCGTTAAATTTCTCAAGCCCTTTTTTCAACGCTTTCCTTTGGATTGGTGCAAATTTTAAATGAGTGGAAGCCATCCTCGTAGGAGTATTTTAGGCTAAATTTATGCATGCGGCAGATGTGGTCGATGATGTAAAGCCCTAGCCCCATGCCGCTACTTTTGCTGCCCTTTTCGCGGATAAAGGCTTGCATGTAGTACTCGATAGGATTTTGTAACGGTTGACCTAGATTTCTCACGACTATGCCGTCTATGTCGCAGATTACCTGTGCCTTTTTATCGTCGGCGTATTTTAGGGCGTTATCTATGAGGTTTTTGATCGCAAGCGAAAAGAGTCCGAAATCCACGCGTAGCAATATATCTCGGCGGATATCTACGCTCACTTTTTCTTCAAATTTATCGAGCATCAGCATGTCGCGCGCTTGGTCAAGGATGTTTGAAAAGTATGACTCCTGATAGTTTAGCGCGTAGTTTTTGGATAGTAGCTGCTCGATCTTGCCAAACTCGTTTATGAGCATATCAAGGCGCTCAAATATCGCTATCAAGCGGGTTTTGTGCATAGGATTTTGCACCATTTCAGAGACTATGCGCCCCTTGCCGATCGGCGTTTTTAGCTCGTGCATGATCGTGCGTAAAAACAGCTGCCTAGAGCGCAAAAGCTCCCTGATCTTGCTAGCTGCGGCGTCAAATTCTATCGCGACCTTGGCGATCTCGTCGTCGGAGTCGGGTTTTGCGATATTTACGTCCATGTTTCCGGCGCCAAATTTCCTGATATCAGAGCTTAGTTTTTTAAGCGGCATCAGCGACTTCATCACCGAAACGTAAAGCGATACAAGAAGCGCCGTCGTGAGGATAAAGCCCACCCAAATCGGGTCGTTTATGTTTTTCGTATCGTCGCTTTCTAGTAAAATTTGAAATGAAGGATTTTTGATCTGCAGGTACAAACTATCCTGAAAAAGCAGCGACTGAAATAGTCCCAGCTGCGTTTGCTTAGCAAAGACCGTCTTGCCAATGCTTATGACGTTTGCGACGATTTTGTCGCTTTTAACGTAGGTTAGTCCGAAATTTCTAAAATAATTAGTCAAATCGCTAGGCGGATTTGACTTTTCGTATGAGGCGATGAGGTAGTTTATCGCATTTAGCTGCTTGTTTTTTATCTTTTCTAGCGCGTTATCTAGCTGCATGCTCGCAAACGTATAGAACAAAATACAAACAAGCGAAAACGCCAGCGCGAAAACTACCGATATCTTTGTGGTTAAGGAGTATCTCATCCTATGAGTTTATAGCCTATTCCGCGTACCGAAAATATATGTTTAGGCGCTTTTGAGCTGTCGCCGATTTTGGTTCTTAGTCTGCCGATGATGACGTCTAGGCTCTTTGAGTCCTTGTCTTTTAGGCTTTTGCAGTTATAAACTAGCTGCTCGCGAGAAACCGAAAAGCTGTGCTGTTTGATAAGATAGCTTAATATCTCATATTCAGCCGGCGTTAGCGTTAAGCTTTCGTTGTTGTAGTAGATTTCGTGTCTGCGCTCGTCTATCCTAAATAGCGTATCTACGACCTCTTCTTGCACTTCGTTGGTCTTTTTGTAGCGGCGGATTAGGCTCATTATGCGCGCGTACATTTCCTTTGGATCGTACGGTTTTGGTAGATAGTCATCCGCGCCTAGCTGCAGGCCCACGACCTTGTCGCTGATGTCGCTGCGAGCAGAGGAGATGATGATAGGGATGTTGTATTTGCTGCGGATCTCTTTGCACACTTCTAGGCCGTCCATGCCAGGTAGCGTAAGGTCTAGGATGAGCAGGTCGAAATTTTTTACTCCGGCGCTTAGTCCCAAATAAGGATCTTCGAAATTTGTTACTTTTATATTAAAATCGCTCAAGTACTCGGATAGGATTTGCGCGAATTCCGGATCGTCTTCAATCATTAAAACATTAATCATTTTAAGCCTTTCAAATAGATTTAACGAAAATGATTATAACCAAAAAAAGTTAAATTTTTTTTCCGAATTTACTATCCTCGTTTAAAATTCTCCCCCGCTTTGAATTTTTATAAATAATAAGATAAAATCGCCCTTTAAATTTAAAAATTTTAGGAGATTTTGTGGAAATAGACTACTACGAAATTTTAGAAATCAGCAAAAATAGCGACTCTGAAACCATAAAAAAAGCATTTAGAAAACTAGCGCTAAAGTACCATCCCGACCGTAACCAAGGCGACAAAGAGGCGGAAGAAAATTTTAAAAAGGTAAACGAAGCCTACCAGGTGCTAGGCGACGAGGAAAAGCGCGCGATATACGATAGATACGGCAAAGCCGGGCTTGAGGGCAGAGGCGGCTTTAGCTCTAGCGGATTTAGCGCGGATTTTGATTTGGGCGACATATTTAACTCGTTTTTTGGCGGCGGATTTAGCTCTGGCGCAAGCAGCCGCAAAAGAAGTAGCGACAAATATCCGCTCGATCTAGAGATAGCTCTTAGGATCAAATTTAACGAAGCGGTGTTCGGCGCCGAAAAAGAGATAGATTTTACGATCAAAAAACCGTGCCAGACCTGCAAAGGCAGCGGCTCGAAAGACGGCAAAACGCACGTATGTCCGCACTGCGAGGGTAGGGGGCGGATATCGCAGCAAAGGGGCTTTATGAGCTTCGTGCAGGAGTGTCCGTACTGTAACGGCACGGGCGAAACGGTCAAGGATAGATGCTCTGATTGCGGCGGTAGCGGCTACAAAGAAGAACGCCAAAGCGTCAAAGTAAATATCCCCGAGGGCATCGACGACGGTATGCGTATGCGCGTGAGCGAAAAGGGCAACGTCTCATCAACCGGTGCTAGGGGCGATCTGTACGTGCATATCGAGGTTGAAGCCGACGAGCATTTCGTGCGTCACGAAAGCGACGTTTATATCGAGATTCCGGTATTTTTTACGCAGGCGATTTTGGGCGAGACGATCACGATCCCGACGCTAAAAGGCACAACCGAGCTCAAGCTACCAGTCGGCGCAAAAGACAAGCAGCAGTTCGTATTTGACGGCCTTGGCGTAAAAAACGTAAATAGCAAAAGATACGGCAGGCTCGTAGCTCAAATCTCCATAAAAACACCAAAAGAGCTAACGGGCGAGCAAATCTCGCTACTAAATCAGCTACAAGAAAGCTTTGGCATCAAGGCCGGCAAAGCAAGCTACGACGAGAAAGAGGACGAAGGAATTTTGGACAAGATAAAAGGGTGGTTTAAAGGCGAAGAGTCTGGCGACAAAGGCAAGAAAAAAGGCAAAAAGGCGTAAATTCAGGTCAAATTTGACTTTTGACGGGCGCAATCTTTCGTCAAATTTACCTAGCCGTTCGGGCTTAAATTTGCGCTCGTTACAAAACGGAGAGTCAAATTTGACGTTAAAATACAAGATGAATAAATTTATATTTTTAGCCGTTTTTACGGCGGTTTCTTTAAATGCTGCAAAATGCGATACGGGCTGGCTTCAAAAAGGTTGCGATGCGGGCGACCTTGAGAGTTGCGATAACTTGGGTCTTGCCTACATCGGCATCAAGCTTGAGGAGTGCGACCTGGACAAAAACTACGAAAAGGCGTTTGCGTTGTTTAAAAAAGCTTGCGACGCGGGCTATGTGCGCGCGTGCGTAAATTTGGGCGTCGCCTACCGCAAAGGCGAAGGGGTTAAAAAGGACGAACCAAAGGCCGTCTTGCTCTATAAAAAAGCCTGCGATAGCGGGTATTTGCTGGGTTGTGCGAACTTAGGCTCGCTTTATGAGCAGGGTCTCGGCGTCAAAAAAGACGCGCAAAAAGCGGGCGAAATCTGGCGCAAAGCCTGCGAAGCAAAGGACGGGATGTCTTGCTTTAACCTCGGCGCGCTTTACTACAACGCGATGCTCGGCGAAAAAGACGTAACTAGCGCAAAAAACTATCTGCAAAAGGCGTGCGCTTACGGCTGGAGTGAGGGCTGCGAAGCGGCGGAAGCGATAGAAAAAGCTACGAAACGCTAAATTTGCTGAAGCAGGCCTTGGTGGCGGCGCGGAATTTAAATTTGCGCTACATAATCGCTCGCGTAAATTTTAGGTTTAGCAATCAAATTTGCTTGCGTTTTACGCCAAATTTGACGGGCCTTTGCAAATAACTGTTGCCAAATTTACCCAAACGCGGTGAGTTAAAATTTACGCTTCCAAATTTGACGAAAACAAACGCGTCAAATTTGGCTCAAATTTCAGGGCAAATTTTACAAAATAAGCCCCAAATTTCGTCAAATTTCACTCTCTTTTAGCTGCTCGATCTTGGCTGCTACGCTTCTATTCGTCACCTTTTCTATTTCCTCGCTCGTTGCGGTCATTATCGCTTCAAAGCTACCGTAAAATTTGACGAGTTTTGCGATGCTACCAGCCGATACGCCCGCGTCTGCTAGCTTGCTAGCGCCCAGATCCTCCTTGCGCTTGGTTTTTTGATGAAAGGTGATGGCAAATCTGTGCGCCTCGTCGCGCAGCCGCTGAAAAAACTGCAGCCGTCTGTCGCCCGTTGGTAGCGTAAATACGCCGCTGCTAGCGTAAATTTTATCCCTCGCGCCGCCTTTTGCGCGGTGGGCTTTGGCGTCTATTTTTTCTTTTGAGATGGCGAGTATATCGACGTTTGCGCCGCTACTAGCGATGATCTCCGAGGCGAGGTCTAGTAGCGCCTGACCGCCGTCGATGAGCCAGAGATCTGGTGGACTAAGTTTGTCAAATCGCAAAGCACGCTCTGTTAGCATCTGGCGCATCTGGTCGTAGTCGTTTGCGTGGGAGAGGTGCAT
>CALISV010000308.1 GCA_938041615.1 uncultured Campylobacter sp.
AGATTTTACGGGTTTGTCGCGCGGCGTTTTGGCTTTTGCACCGTTTGGCAGCCTGCTTGCGGTAAATTTAGGCCGGGTTTAGGCGTAAAACCGACTCCGGTAAGCTATTTGACGCTTTTAAATTTTAAAATTTACCGCCGTTTTTGTCGCCCGTTAAATTTAAAAAGTCGCGCCGATACGTTTAAATTTGATTTTAATTTAACGCCCGCAAAGCTCCGCAAGAGCGTTAAATTTACGTGTAAAATTTCTTTTGTTTTAAAATTTGCGTCGGCAAAACGCCGAATTTTTCTCTAAAAATCTTTGCAAAATGCGGAGCGCTGGCGTATCCGACGATTTTTGCGGCTTCGCTTACGCAGACGTCTCCGCTCTCTAAAAGTTTTTTCGCCGCATTTAGACGCTCGCTTGCTAGCAGCCCGTAGATCGTATCGCCAAAGTAGCTTTTAAAGCCCGTTTTTAGCTTAAATTCATTCGTCGCGCACGCTCTGGCTAGCTCTTTTATGCTGGGCGGATTTTGGACGTCGCTTAGTAAAATTTGCCTTGCTTTATTTAAAATTTTTACGTATTCGTCGCTAAAATCGCGCTTTTTTTCATCGGCTTCGGGCGTTTTAGGCGCGCCTAAGCTTTTGTAGATTAGCTCTAAAATTTTAGCTTCCATAAAGATTTCGCGCATCTTGCCCTCAAACTCGCTCGCAGCTAAAAGCTCCCGTAAAATCAGGCTTTGGGCTAAATTTATCTTAGCCGTTTGGATGCAGATTTCGTTTTCTTCGCCTAGATTTTTAAATGCCGCTAGCTCGCCGGCCAGCTCGTTTTTTAGCACGATGCATCGCCCGGCGTAGCTGCTACTTTGATATTCGCAGATACCCTCAAATCCGCTATCCACGCGCCCCATCCAAAACTCTCCGGCCTTTAGGCAAAAAGTTTTTTTATCCGCTTTAAGCCCGGCGTCCCCACTTGCGTCGTTAAAGAGCAAAAAGCAGTAGCCAGCGCTCCTTTCAAGCCGTCTTTTTACGCTTTTGTTGCAGATTATTTCGCTTCTGCAGTAGCTTGCACCGCTTGCCCCTTTAAAAAACTCGACTTTACATTTTCTATCTTGCTCTTGCCACGCGCTTTGTCCGTAGCGCACCGAATTTTGCGCGATTTCTTGCTCGTTTGCGCGTAAAATATCTTTAAATTCGACCTTCATTTGCTTTTTTATCCTTTTAGCGTTGATAAAAAATCCCTCTACCGTTTGCCTAAGTATTGATAATAATTATCTGATTATAGTAAAATAGGGTTTAAATTTAAATAAGGAGTCTAAAGGTGAAAAGTATGCCTAAAATTTCTATGCTAGCTTGCCTGGCACTATCTTGCGTGCAGGCGGCCGACGAAGTGAAACTAAACGAAGTTACCGTAACTAGCGCGACGGGTTTTGAGCAAAATATCAAAGACGCGCCCGCTTCCGTTTCGGTAATCACGCAAAAAGAGATAGCCAGGCGCAACCATCAAGATATAGAAAGTGTCGTAAAA
The DNA here is from genome assembly GCA_938041615.1 of uncultured Campylobacter sp. Lineage (GTDB taxonomy): Bacteria > Campylobacterota > Campylobacteria > Campylobacterales > Campylobacteraceae > Campylobacter_A. The sequence goes on from CALISV010000308.1 coordinate 1,507, forward strand.
GACGCTCCGGGCGTTTTCGGCGCGACGCTGGGGGCGGCTAGCAGACGCGGTATCACGATGAGAGGCCTTGGTCAAAAATACACTAAAATTTTAATAGACGGCCGCCCTGCAACTAGCGATAGCGCGTATAGAGGGCTTCGCGCGGTCGGTAGTGCTCAAAATTTCCTCCCGCCCGCAAACACGATCGAGCGTATCGAAATCGTACGAGGGCCGATGAGCTCGCTATACGGCTCGGATGCGATGGGAGGCGTGATAAACATCATCACTAAGGGCTTTTCAAACGAGTTCAGCGGTAACGTAAACGGCTACTACACGCTTGCGGGCAAAAGCGGGATAAATGATGACTATCAGGCGGGATTTTACGCAAACGGCGCAGTGATCCCGGACGTGCTAGGCATCGCGCTTTACGGGCGGTATTTTCATAAATTTGAAGACGAGCGAGTCTTTACGAACCGCAAAAACGAGGACGTAAATTTCGGCGCGAAAATAATGTATAACGCCACCGAAAACGACGAAATAGCGCTTGATTTGCGCCGCGTAGTAAATAAATACGAGCGCACCGAAGGCAAGACGCTAAGAAGGGCTACCGGCGATAATACGAGCGTTGCGTTTGAAAAGATGAGCGGATATACCGCCTCGCTCTCGCATACGGGCAAATACGACAAGCTGCTGCTTGAAAGCTTTTTAATGCACGATAATATGAAAGAAAGCGGACAGCAAGACCTCACGTTAAAAACGACCACGCTAAATACCAAGGGAACGTATTTTTTTGATAACAACACGCTAAGCCTTGGAGCCGAATACAGAAGAGAAAGGCTAAACGAAAAGGCCACGACCGCCGACGCCGCAAACGTCAAAAGGTATGATTTTTCGCTCTACGGCGAGGACGATTTTGACGTGACCGACGCGCTCACGCTAACTGCTGGTCTAAGGTATAATCACGACAAAGACTACGGCGGACACGTATCTCCGCGAGGATATGCCGTGTATCATCTAAGCGAAAATTTATCGCTAAAAGGCGGCGTATCGGCAGGCTACGCGACGCCTGATATCAAGATGCGAACCGACGGGCTTGCCTTGCCTTTTGCCGGCGGTATGGGAGCGCAGCTGGGTAAAAGCGACCTAAAACCGGAATCCAGCCTAAACTACGAGGCCGGCGTCGCGTACGGGGACGAGAGCCTTAACGTCTCGGCGATGGCGTTTTATACGCGGATAAAAGACGGTCTAGGCACGAAACCGGTTTGCGTCGCGCGCCCGGGCGTTCCTTGCGTGCATAACGGCAAGACCTATAGGCGCGGTATCTGGGAGAGCGTAAATATCGGCAAAGCCGAAGTAAAGGGCGTCGAGCTCGCCTCAGACTGGCAGATCTTATCAAATTTAGCACTGCACTCAAGCTACGTTTATACTAGATCAAAGCAAAAATCGGGCGCGTACGAGGGTAAATCTTTAAACAATCTACCCGTACATACCGTAAAACTAGGGCTTGACTACGATATGACGCCCGATCTAAATCTGTGGACGCAGATGAACTATCTAGGCAAAACCAGAGCCGTTTACGGCTCGCCGGGAGACGAGGAGATAAGGGATTATACGCTATTTGACGCGGGCGCAAGCTACAAGATAACTAAAAATGCGAGCGTAAATTTTAGCGTTTATAATATCTTTAACGAATACGTAACGACAAAATCCGGACGCTATGAAATTTTGATCGCCGACGGGATTAAATATAGGCTCGGATTTAACGTAAATTTTTAAATTTAGCCGTATTTAAGCGGGGTGGTGCGTAGCGATCGCCGCCCTGCTACTGGTTTTTTAAAATTCGAGTTTAAATTTAAGGAGAAAGATGCCGTTTTTAAAGAAAAAGAAATTTTGGTTTAACGTCCATTTGATTTTAAGCCTAGCCTGTGTTTTGCCGCTGCTTATCGTCGCTCTTAGCGGCGCGGTCATATCCTATCACGACGAGATTATAGGCCTTGCAAACTCGCAAAAAACCTTCGTCGAGCGAGGCGAAACAGAGCTTAGCGCGAGAGAGATTTTAGATATTTTTAAAGCTAAGGAGCCAAATTTTACGCTTAGCTACTACAAGATTAACTCGGACGCAAATCACGCTCTAGGGATATCCGGTACGGATGCTAAAGGCGAGTTTAAGTCGTATTTTATAAATCAATACACCGGCGAGATAACGGGCGAAAATTTCGGCGATAAATTTATCGGACTAATGTTAAATTTACATACTAACTTAGGCCTTGGGCTTAGCAAAAACGAGACGCTGCGGCTTATAGGCAAGCATATCGTTGCGGTTTGCTCTATCGCTTTGGTTATCTTGGTTATATCTGGATTGATAATCTATTATCCTAGTTTTAAAACGAAATTTATGCGCGCGTTTGCTCTAAAAATCAAGACCAAAGGCTATGCGTTTTTGTACAGCCTGCACGGATTTGCCGGCGTTTATCTTTGTTTGTTTTTGGCTTTTATGAGCGTTACGGGACTTTACTGGTCGTACGACTGGGCGGCAAAGCTCGTAAATAACGCGCTTGGCGAAAAAGAAATTTTTAGAAAAAAGAGCTTTACGCAAGTGCGAGGATTTTCGCTGGAGAACGAGGCTAAGATAGCAAATTTAGAGGCCGCGATAGATATTTTTAAACGAGATAGAGAGGATTACGAGCTTTTTAACGTCATCACGCAAGAAGACGGCGAAAATTTTATGATATTTTACTTTGACAAAGGGCTGGAAGAGGACGATAAGGTAAATACGATGACGATAAACGCCGCCAAGGGGCAAATTATTAGGCATGCGAGGTTTGACGACGCTAAAAGCTCGATGCCAAGGCCTTTTGCGATTCATAAGGCGGTTTTAAGCTTGCATTCGGGATATTTTTTGGGCGAGATCGGTAAATTTATATTTTGTTTAGCTTCAGCATCGGTTCTGTTTTTCGTTATAAGCGGTTTTTGGATGAGCTTAAAACGGCTCAAAAGATAAATTTGATAAAATCGCTCCAAAAAACTGAAAAAGGCTAAATATGCGAGTGATTTTAGATGGATTTGACGGCTCTTTTTTGCCGATTTTACAAAGTTTTAAGGCCGTGATGCCGGACCTTCGTATAACGGGCATCGAGGAGCTCGGCGAGAGCGTAAACGAGAGGACGGCAAGCCTAGAAAGCAGCGACGCCATCAACGTAAGCGAGCTTTTTGCGCGCCAGTACGAGCGGGACGAGCTTTTACCTGACGGAACTTTGTTTTTACAGGACGATAAAATTAATGCGCGCGACGAGAGTGCGGCGGTCAAATTTGATGAAAACGTTAAATTTGAAAATGCGCGCCACGCGATTGACGACTCTAAATTTGTGCCAAATTTGATGGCTAAGAGCGAGCAAAAAACAGCTTCCGTAAGGGAGCAAAATTTGCAAGAAATACAGAATGCTACGCCGTATCAAGACGGCAGCCGCAAGGAAGAGGCGATTTTGCAAACCAGCACTTTAAGCGAAATAACCAAAACTGCGCCAACTAGCCAAAGCGCGCAAACCGCCGCTCCGCGCGAAACTCCTGTTTTTGACGGAGCTACGCAAACGGCACCGTCTAGTAAAATATCCGCTTCTAATGAAGCCCTAAAAACGGCCGCCTCGGACACATCTGCACAGGCTGCGCTATTTGATTTTAACGAGTCTGCGCAAAATTTGCCGCCGCGCGCCGAGCCAAAAGCCGCGTCTGAGCGTAAAAAGCACGAAAGCGCGAGCCTGTTTACCGACGAAGAGGTGAGGGCGATACTGGAGCTAAAATAAAGGGCTCAAATTTGACGAGCCAAGCGGTCAAATTTGATGGAAAATGAAGCAAAACACGCAAATTTTGTCGCGCCGTAAAAGTAAAATTCGTAGTTTAAAAATTTAAATAAAAATTTTAAGCCTAAGCGTCAAATTTTTCCGCTAATCTCGCGATATTTAGCTATATCTTAACTATTTTTCGTTAGAATCCACAATTAAAAATTCTCGGAAAAAAAGATGGAAAAAAAATATAGACCAAACGTCGCTGCGGTCATACTTGCGCCCTCTTATCCGTTTGATTGCAGGATATTTATCGCGCAAAGGTGCGATATGACGGGTATCTGGCAGTTCCCGCAGGGCGGCATAGACGAGGGCGAGACGCCACGTGAGGCGCTAAAAAGGGAGCTCAAAGAGGAGATAGGCACGGACGACGTGGACGTGCTTAGCGAGTATCCGCAGTGGCTTAGCTACGACTTCCCTGAGGGTACGACGAGTAGGAAATTTTATAACTTTGACGGGCAGACGCAAAAGTATTTTTTGGTGCGGCTAAGACCTAGCGCGAAGATAAATATAAACACCAAAAAGCCCGAATTTGACGAATATAGATTTATAAACTCAAGCGAGGTTTTGAGCGACGTAAACCACTTCAAAAAGCCGATTTACGGTAAGGTTATCGGCTACTTTAAAGAGAAAGGATTTATTTAATGTTAATCGTCCAAAAATACGGCGGCACGAGCGTAGGGACGCTTGAGAGGATAGAAAACGTCGCCGCTAGAGCGATAGAGGCTAAAAAAAGCGGAGCGGACGTCGTAGTCGTGGTCTCGGCTATGAGTGGCGTGACTAATCAGCTGGTGGAGTACGCCGAGCATTATACGAAGGCTCCCGACGGCGTGGCGATGGATATGCTGCTTAGCTCCGGCGAGCGCGTTACCTGCGCGCTTTTAACGATAGCGCTGATAAATTTAGGCTATCCCGCAGTTGGTCTAAGCGGTAGGCTAGCGGGCATCATCACCGATAGCGTGCATACTAAGGCCAGGATCGAGGCGATAGATACTAAGCGTATGAAAGAGGAGCTAAAGGCGGGCAAGATCGTCGTCGTAGCGGGCTTTCAGGGTATAGACGAAAAGGGCGACGCGACGACTCTGGGACGAGGCGGTAGCGATCTTAGCGCAGTGGCGATAGCAGGCGCTCTAGATGCGGATCTTTGCGAGATTTACACCGACGTGGACGGAGTTTATACCACTGATCCTCGCATCGAGCCAAAGGCTAAAAAGCTAGATAAAATCAGCTACGACGAGATGCTAGAGCTTGCGAGCCTAGGCGCAAAGGTGCTGCAAAACCGCTCAGTCGAGCTAGCTAAAAAGCTAAACGTAAATTTAGTCACCAGAAGCAGCTTTAATCACAACGAAGGAACACTAATAACAAAGGAAGAGAGTATGGAAGCAGTGCTAGTAAGCGGTATCGCGCTAGATAAAAACCAAGCTAGAGTAACTTTAAGAGGCGTAGTAGATAAGCCGGGCATCGCGGCTGAGATTTTCACCGCGCTTGCAGAAAAAAATATAAACGTGGATATGATAATCCAAAACGTAGGCCAAGACGGCACTACGAATCTGGGCTTTACCGTACCGCAAAACGAGCTTCACGTCGCAAAAGAGTGCATGGATAAACTAAGCGCGTCGAGGGAAATTTTATACAACGACGAGATAGTTAAGGTCTCAGTCGTGGGCGTTGGTATGAAAAGCCACACCGGAGTGGCGTCTCTAGCCTTTCAAACGCTAGCAAATGAGGGTATAAATATCCAAATGATCTCGACTAGCGAGATAAAAATCTCGATGATAGTCGATCAAAAATACGGCGAGCTAGCCGTTCGCGCACTACACGAAGCTTATAAACTCGATAAATGAGCGATTTTATAAAATGGACGCTCGAGGCGATCCGCGAGGAGGGTTCGCTGATGAGCTGGATGGAGGAGAGGCGCACCGAGTGGACGCCTCTGCTCGCCTCGAAGCTTAAATTTTTACTAGAAGGGCGTGCGTTTATTTTGATAACCGATAGCGAGCGCGGCTGGTTTGAGGAGTATTTTTTAAAAAATATCAACAAACCGACAAACGCCCGCCCCGTGCTACCTTTTTTCTCGCTAAAAGCGCTTTATCCGTCTTTTGAAAATATCGGCTCAAAAGAGGAAGTCTCGCTACTTTTAGATATGCTTAGTCTTGCTTTTCCAAACGGCTACGTATTTTTCTATGTCGGAAAAAGCGCGGAAAAAAGCTCGCAGATCGCCAAAGGCAAGGACGATAGCTACATGTGGCTTTTTGACGAGCAGGCGCAAAATAGCTTTTATCTAAGCTCCTCCGACGGCGCGCTAGATATCAAGCTCTTATCGCTGTTTAGGCTTTTTGATAAGAGCATAGACGCCGCTTTATTTGCGAAAGTAACGCTTTAATCTATGCGAAGCAAAATCGTAATCACGAGCGATTTTGAAGCCTTAAAAGAGGAAATTTTAGGGCTTTACGGCGTAAATTCGGTTAGATTTTTTTTCGCCGAGGATTTTTTACTAGAAAACGCAAAAGAGGTTGCCGCCGAAGCCTATATCGCGGAGAGCGAGCCCAAGCTACTAG
>CALISV010000309.1 GCA_938041615.1 uncultured Campylobacter sp.
TTCAAGGAACTTTCGGTAGCTTCACGGCGGCGCTAAATTTCGCCCGAAAAGGCATGATAAATTTCCGCGAAGTTTTTATCGGCATTGTTTTTACATTTATCGGCGCGTGCGTCGGCACGGTGCTTATTTTGTTTTTGAGCGCCGAGTTTTTGCGCATTATTATCCCGTTTTGTTTGATAGCCATTTTCCTTTATACGCTTTTGATGCCAAAAGTCGGCGACGAGGACAGAGCCGCCCGCATGAACGCGCGAGCCTTTTACGTGATATTTGGCCTAATTTTAGGCTTTTACGACGGATTTTTCGGGCCTGGAGCGGGCAGTTTTTGGACGTTTGCGATGGTTGCGCTCATCGGGCTAAATATGAAAAAAGCCGTCGCGCATACGAAAATCCTAAATTTTACCAGCAACATCGTCTCTCTAGCCGTTTTCATCGCGGGCGGACAGATACTTTGGACGGTTGGGCTTTTGATGGGCGTCGGGCAGGTTTTGGGCGCGTACTTTGGCTCAAATATGGTCATAAAAAAGGACGTTAAATTTGTTAGGGTCGTGTTTTTGGCCGTCGTGGGCGCGACGATACTAAAGCTTGTTTACGATAGATTTTTCGCGTGAGCGGGAGTTTTAAAAAACGGCGACGAAATTTGAGCCAAATTTTACAAAAAAGCTAAAATTCGGGCGAAATTTGAGGTAAGCTTAAAAAACTTTTAACGTTTATTTGGATAAAATTGGCGTTAAATTTCATAAATCTAAGGTTAATCCATGCAAGAAAATTTGTTTTTGTTTACAGGTTGGATCGCTTCTTTGTTTACCGACAACGAGCACGTTATCCATGCGGTAAATTACGCGGGACATCTCGTTTTAGTCGCGATTATCGTGCTTATCGTGGCAAAATTTGCAACTAAAAATTTGCAACTCGTGCCTCGCGGAACGCAAAATATCCTCGAAGCGTATCTAGAGGGCGTCGTGTCAATGGGCAAGGACGTGCTAGGTAGCGAAGCACTATCTAGAAAATATCTACCGCTAGTCGCCACCATCGGTTTGATCGTATTTGTAAGTAACATAATAGGCATAATACCTGGATTTGAGGCCCCGACTTCGAGCTTAAATTTGACCCTTACTCTAGCGCTCGTAGTTTTCGTGTTTTACCACTACGAAGGTATCCGCGTAAACGGCGTGGTTAAGTATTTTGCTCACTTCATGGGACCAAACAAATGGCTAGCTCCGATAATGTTTATCGTCGAGATCGTTTCACATTTATCTCGCGTCGTATCGCTTTCTTTCCGACTTTTCGGTAACATCAAGGGCGATGATTTATTCCTTTTGGTTGTACTTGCTCTTGCGTCTTACGCTGCGCTCCCGGCGTTTGTCTTGCTTACGTTTATGGCGTGCTTGCAGACATTTATCTTTATGATTCTTACTTACGTGTATCTTGCCGGCGCGATTTTGATTAGTCACGACGAGCACTAAAATTTAAATTTACGCGTCCGCTAGCTAAAATACGCTAAAAATCGGCGGGCGCAACCCCTTCTTTTTATCTAACTTAAATAAAAATCCTGCTAAAATAAGCCCTAAATTTTAAATAAAAGGCAAATTATGTTTGAAGTCGTTATCGGGCTTGAGGTTCACACCCAGCTTAATACAAAAACTAAAATTTTCTGCTCTTGCTCTACGAGCTTCGGCGATGAGGCAAATACGCACGTTTGTCCGACCTGCCTGGCGCTACCGGGTGCTTTACCGGTACTAAACAAAGAAGCCGTGAGAAAGGCGATAAGCTTCGGCGCGGCGGTAAATGCGACCATAAATAAACGCTCTGTTTTTAACCGTAAAAACTACTTTTATCCGGACCTTCCAAAGGCTTATCAAATTTCGCAGTTTGAGATACCGATAGTGGAAAAAGGCGAGCTTTTTATCGACGTAAACGGCGAGAAAAAACGCATCGGCATCACTCGCGCGCACCTTGAGGAGGATGCGGGTAAAAACATCCACGAGAGCGGACAGAGCCTAGTCGATCTAAACCGTGCTGGCACGCCACTACTTGAGATCGTGAGCGAGCCTGATCTGCGCAGCTCCGACGAGGCGGTCGCGTATCTAAAAAAACTGCACTCGATTTTGCGATTTTTAAACATCAGCGACGCTAATATGCAAGAGGGAAGCTTTCGCTGCGACGCCAACGTCAGTATCCGCCCAAAAGGCGACAGCAAGCTTTATACGCGCGTCGAGATTAAAAATTTAAACTCGTTTAGATTTATCCAAAAAGCGATCGACTATGAGGTCGAGCGTCAAAGCGCGGCGTGGGAAGACGGTAAATACGATGAGGAAGTTTATCAAGAGACCCGCCTTTTTGATACCGTAAATTTGGTCACGCGCTCAATGCGAGGCAAGGAAGATAGCGCCGAGTATAGATATTTCCCCGATCCTGATCTACTACCAGTCGAAATTCCTGAAGAGATGTACAACGAAGCGATCAAGATCCCCGAGCTTGCCGAGCAAAAGGTCGCTAGATATGAGCGCGAGCTTAGCGTCAAAGAGGATGACGCGCTGATTTTAACTAGCAGCGTGGAGACAGCGAAGTATTTCGAGGAGCTCGTGGATGCTAAGATATCGCCGAAGCTTGCCGTAACATGGCTCATTGTCGAGCTTCTAGGACGCCTCAAAAACGGCGCTACGATCGAGACATCGCCCGTAAATTCGGCTAAAATGATAGAGCTTTTGCGCCGTATAGAAGACGGCACGATAAGCGCGAAAGCGGCGAAAGAAGTACTTGACTATCTTATGGAAAACGAGGGTAGCGTAGACGCCGTCATCGAAAAATTGGGATTAAAACAAGTCAGCGACGACTCGGCTATCGTAGCAATAATAGATCAAATTTTAAGCGCGAACGCCGATAAGGTCGCTGAGTATAAAAGCGGTAAGGACAAGCTTTTTGGATTTTTCGTCGGGCAAACGATGAAAGAGGGCAAGGGCGCGTTTAATCCCGCAAAAGTAAATGAGCTTTTAAAAGAAAAATTAGGTTAAATTTTACTTGCGCTGTTATTTGGCGGCGTGGTCAAATTTTAATCCGTTTAATTTTTGCAAAAGTAAGGTTTGGACTTGCGAGTGGGTCTGTCAATTTAGCTAAAATAAACGTAAATCACAAAAAAGAGAAAAAATGAAAATAGCCATCATCGGAGCGGGGAAGTGGGGTAGCGCGCTTTTTCATGCGCTTTCGCAAAGAAACGACTGCGTTATCACCTCGCGCAGGCAGCTTGAGGGTTCGCATTTTGTGAGTCTAGACGAGGCGCTAAAGCGCGATCTGCTCGTCGCCGCCATACCTTCGCAGTCCGTTAGCGGCTGGCTAAAAGAGCATTTTAAAAACTTTGGACAGAAAATTTTGGTCGCCTCAAAGGGTATTGAGACTTCGAGTTTGCGATTTTTAGACGAGATTTACGAGCAGCATGTAGATGCGGCAAATTTGGCCTTTTTATCGGGTCCGAGCTTTGCCAAAGAGATACAAAACGACCTTCCGTGCGCGCTCGTGATAAACTCCAAAAACGAAGCCCTAGCACGCGAGATTTCGGAGCTTTTTCCGCAAAATATCAAAGCCTACGCTAGCAGCGATGTTATCGGTGCAGAGATCGCGGGTGCCTATAAAAACGTCATCGCTATTGCGGGCGGTATCTGCGACGGACTCGGGCTTGGCAACAGCGCTCGCGCTAGTCTCATCTCGCGCGGACTCGTGGAGATGGCGAGATTTGGCGAGTATTTCGGCGCGCAGCAGCAGACCTTTTTAGGGCTTAGCGGAGCGGGCGATCTATTTCTCACGGCTTCGTCCGTACTGTCGCGTAACTACCGCGTGGGTCTGGGGCTTGCTAAAAATGAGAGCCTTAACAAAATCCTAAACGATCTAGGCGAAGTCGCCGAGGGTGTGGATACCTCGTACGCGATAGAAAAGATCGCCGCCGGTAAGGGCATCTATACGCCGATAGTAAACGAGGTCGCGGCGATGCTGCGCGGTAAAGACGTGCAGGAAAGCCTGAGAGATCTACTAAGTAAAAAATAAAATTTGGTTTAAAGTCGTGCATTCTGAGGAGGCTCGCAGCTGCTATAAAATTTGAAAATTTGACGGCGGACAGCGGTTTTTAAATAGCTGGCTTCTTTGGCTTGTTTAAATAATCCAAATTTGCCGAATTTTTATGCTGGATTTGGATTTAAAGCGCCGTAAAATTTGGATTCTGGCTAGTATTTAGTCTGTTTAAGTATAAAAATCCAATTTATGTCGTCAATTTAAATCTAACCAAATTCGCCGAGTCGGCTTTTTCTTTTAGTTCCTTTGAGCCAAATCTTAAAATAATTTTATTGCCCGAAACTGCGGATAGCGATAGCAAAAAGACATCTATCTGCGTGTCATCATTTGTGCATTTTATCTCTAAAATATTTCTCCAGCCCTTGCAAATGCGAAATCCCGTATGCTCGCGAGCGCTCGTATCAAGTATAAAAATAGAATTTAAATCAAATTTTGCTCCGCTAAAGGCTATTAAGTTTTTGTTTGTTACGTATAAGCCTTTGTGGATCAAATTTGCAATAAAAATATGCATCAATAACATGCAAAAAATAACAAAAATAGTAGCGCAAACCTTTAAAAATAGGCTTTGATTGGCAAAGTCTTTAGTTATTACCGTATATATAAATACCGCTATACAAAACACGGCAAATATAAATTGAATAAAAAGATTTTTAATGTGTTTTTCCTTATATTCACATAAAATATACTCGTCTTTATATAACTTGATATCGTTTTTTGATGGGATATTTATAGCACAATTAATATCTAAATTTATCAAATATGCCCTTTTGACTAAATTTTAAACAATATTTTCAAAAATTATATCAAATATTTTATTAATGCCAATCTAAATTTACGAGCGATCAGTCGCAAAAAGCGCCAAATAGCACCTAAACCCCGTTTCAAATTTCTTAAATTTATCTAAAATAGTGTAAAATTCGCAAAAACAAAAAAAGGAAAAATATGAAAAGAATTATCGCCGCGCTTTTTTCGGTACTATTTTTGGCGGGTTTGCCGACTACGCTAAATGCTGCGCCGCAAACGCAAGAAAAGCCGACTCTTCGCAAAATGATAGCTCAAATGATAATGGTAAGCTTCAACGGCTCTGATCCTAAAACCGCCAAAGAAGCCGTCTCGGAGGCTAAATATCAGCGCTTTGGCGGCGTGATACTGCTTGGTAAAAACATCTCGGACAAAAAGAACCTCAAGGCGCTAACAAGCGCATTTAAAGAGGCGCAAAAAGGCATTTTCATCGCTATCGACGAGGAGGGCGGTCAGATCACGAGATTTAAGGACAAGAGCGGATTTGAGACCTTTATCTCGGCGCAAAAAGTAGCAAAAACGCTCGATTTAGCCGCTGCGGGTGAGCTTTACGCTAAGATGGCGCAACAGCTAAAAGACGTCGGCGTAAACGTAAATTTCGCTCCCGTGGCCGACGTGCTAAATCCAAAATCTACCATCATCGGCTCGCGAGGCAGGGCGTTTAGCGCCGATATAGACGAGGTTTCGCTGTATGCGAGCGAGTTTATGAAGGCTTCGCAAGCTCGCGGCGTGATAGCTGCGATGAAGCATTTTCCGGGGCACGGTAACGTCGAAGCCGACAGCCACACCGCCAAGGTCGTGATCGAAAAATTTGACTACGGCGAGCTTAAGCCGTATTTTGACGCGGTTCGTAAAAACGAAGCCAAAATGATAATGGTTGGCCACATCTACCTTATGCAGCGCGACTCCGAGCTGCCAGCCTCGCTCTCGCCGGCGATCATCGACGGCTTGCTTCGCGGCGAGCTCAAATTTGACGGCGTAGTCATCAGCGACGACATGCTCATGGGCGGACTAAAGGACTTTACGCTGCAAGAAAAGGTGATAAACTTTATCAACGCCGGCGGCGACGTGATGCTCTTTAGCGACTACAAGATAGACGGGCGCAGGACCGCAGAGCTCGTCACGCAGCTAGTCGTGGACGCGGTGGGCGCCAAACAGATACCAAAAGAGCGTATCGAGGAATCCTACGAGCGAATAATGAAGCTAAAAAATAGCTTAAAATAGGCTACTTGAGGGGCAAATTTGAGCTTTTGCGCGGAGTTTATTTTGCGGTTAGTCGGTGTGCGCGGTGGCTGAAGTCAAATTTGCCCCTTTGTCTCGTTTTTTAAATTTAAGTTCAAATTTGACGACATTTTTAAATTTGAACTCAAATTTTAACGCCCAAATTTTACTGCCTAGCTCGCCAAACCCGTACCGCTTTGGCGCAAATCATGGTTTTAAAACCGACCGAAATATCCACGGCAAGAAAAGTAAATTTAATCAAATTTGACCCGGCAAATTTGTCGTCCGTATCAAAAACGTAGCGGTCTCGGTAGGTCAAATTTATCAATCAAATTTAACGGCAATTTACCCCGCTCAGGCCTTGGCGTAATAAGTCGTTCCGTTTGAAATATGCTTTTTATAAAGCGTCGTAAACGGCACCAGGTCGGCGTGCCCGACGTAGAGCCTACCGTGATCGCTCAAAATTTTATGAAAGCGCTCGACCGTTTTTAGCTTAAATTCCTCGTTAAAATAAATCATCATATTTCGCGAGAAAATGATGTCGAATTTGCCGAGCTTAAAGATCGCGTCGTCAAAGATATTTGCCACGCTAAACTCGCATCTAGGCAGCATCTCGCGCTTGATTTCGTACTTGTCGTCGCGTTTTGTGAAGTAGATATTTTTTTGATTGTCGTTTAGGCGGTGCAAGGAGCGCTCGCTATAAACGCCCTTTTTACAGCTATCGATAGCCTCGGAGTTTATGTCGATACCCACAATACTGACGCGGTTTACGTCGAGTAAATTTGAGTGCGCTAGCATACCTAGCGAGTACGCCTCGTCGCCCGTCGAGCACGGCGCGCACAGTATCCGCACGCTATCAAGCTCCTCTCTGGCGTAGTAGATCGCGGCTTGTAGCTGCGGCAACTCTCTGTAAAAATAAGTCTCGTTCGTGGTGATCAAATTTACGATTTCTTGCCTCATAAAGCGGTCCACGAGGACTTTTGAGCTTAACGCTTCAAAACTTGGAATGCCGTTTGCTTGGCAGAAATTTATTAGGCGCTGTTTTATCATGTCCTTTTTGGACTCCAGATCCACGCCGCACATATTTTTGACGACTTCGACGAATTTATTCAGCCCCGCCGCATCGCTAGGAGCGGGCGTCAAATTTGCATTTTCAAGCATGTAAAAACCTTTCTAGTTCCGCTCTTATACCGCCGATGGGTAGCGACCTTAAATTTGCGTTGATTTCTTTCGCGCGTTTTGGCATGCCATAGACGATCGCGCTCTCCTCGTTTTCGGCGACGCATTTAGCGCCCGCTTTGTATAGCTCGTTTAGCCCGCGCGCGCCGTCGTCGCCGATGCCAGTTAGCAGTATCGCCATGACGTCGGCAAATTTGCAAGCCTGCACGCCCGAATGAAAAAGCACATCCACGTTTGGGTTATACGTGGTCTCTTTCATAGGCGAACACATGCCCGCCGTTAGGGGGCTAGCGGAGATTATCTCGGAGTTTTTTTCGCAGATATATATCGCGCTTTTTAACTGCGCGGGCGCGCCCAGCATGACCACCTCCGCCGCGCACTCCTTGTTAAACTGCGAGATAAAACTAGGTATAAACGCTAAGCTCATGTGCTGCGCGATAACCACGCTAGCACCGTTTAGCTCAAGCCCTTTAAAAAGCCTTTTTAAATGTCCCGGACCGCCCGTCGAGGCGCCGACTAAGACCAATTTTTGTTTCAAAATTTATTCCATTTTTGAGTTAATTTTATGGCTATTTTATCTTTATTTGTATTAAATTTAGCTATAAGGCAGAATACATAAAATAATGCAAATAATTTTACGCTAA
>CALISV010000310.1 GCA_938041615.1 uncultured Campylobacter sp.
TCGTGCGTGGCGACGACGACGGTCTTTTTTAGCTCTTTAAATTTTTTCAGCATTTCGATGAAGATGAGCGAGTTTTGTTTGTCCAAATTTGCCGTCGGTTCGTCGGCTAGTATGACGCTAGGATCCATCGCTAGAGCCCTTGCTATCGCGCATCGCTGCTTCTCGCCGCCGCTTAGCTTTGAGATGATTTGATCTTTTTTGTGCGCGATGTTGGCGAGATTTAGCGCGCGATCGATTTGCGAATTTAGCTCGGCTTTTTTAAGACTTGTTAGGCTTAGCGGCGCTAGAACGTTTTGATAGACGCTAAGGCCTTCGATCAGGTTAAACGACTGAAATATAAACCCGACCTCGCTATGTCTAAAATTTGAGCTCATGATGTCTGGTAGTTTTGAGACGTTGCGACCGTTGATTAGCGCTTCGCCGCTACTTGGTTTGCTAAGCGCGCCTAGAATGCCTAGCAGCGTGCTTTTGCCACTACCACTAACACCTTTTAGGATGACTAGATCGCCGCTTTTTACGGTCAAATTTATATTTTTTAGCGCGTGAAATTCGTTTGGTTTGTTTTGATTGTAAATTTTACATAGATTTTTTACTTCTATCGCGTTCATTTTACTGCCTCGCTCATGTCGCTAACGGCGATGCGCCACGACGGGATGATGACGAATGCCAAAAACGGAATCACGCTAAAAACGAAGATCAAAAACAGCATATTAAAGTCGATGATCGGCGTGAAATCAGTAAAATTCGCCACCTCGCTGCCTAAAAATATATCGCGTAAAAACGGCGCGCCGAATAAAAACACGTAGATATAGGCTCCCGCAACGCCTAGCAAATAGGCGCTAAAAGAAACGACGATGTTTTGGATAAATTTAAGCGCGATGATATTTCTCACGCTAAAGCCGATACTGCGCAATATCGCGATCTCCTTTTTCTTCTCGCCGTAAGCGAGCGAAATTTGATTTTTCAGCAGGATGAAAAACGAAACCATCGCCACGACGTAAAGCACCATGAAAATGCCGCCTTTGTAGTAGTAAAGGTGCCTTATTTTGGCTACTCCGTCCTCGATGCTCGTAACCTCGGTGTTTGGATAGACGTTTTGGATCTTTAGGGCCACTTCGCTGATCTCGTTGACGTTTGGCACCTCGACGTAGAGCCTCGTGTATTCGCCCTCTTTTAGGCTTAGCACTTCGCGCGCGGTGGCTGGATTCATGTAAATGACGTCATTTGAGACGATGCCCGTTTCATGCGGCGCGGTTTTGTTGATCTTTATCGGGATCATTTTTTCTTCGGTTAAAAAGTTAAAAACGTCCTCGTAATAAAGCTCCGCCATCTCTTTTTTCACGCCTTCGCCCACGATCATCTCGTTTTCGTCTAAATTTTCGTCGCCGACGATGTGAAACCAGACTCTTTTTTGCGCGAAATAATACTCTCCCTCGACCGCGCCCTCTACGCTAGCTACGCCCGCGATCTTTGAGACGTCGTAGATGTAGCCGTCGTGCATGAGGTCGCGCTTGCCCGCGCGCAGAGCTTCGACGACGACTTCCGGTTTTGAGCGGATCAAATTTGTAAGGTCGCTTTGGATAGAGCTTGAGACGAAAAGAACCGCGCTTAAGATAAACACGATAAAAGCGAAGATAAAAAAGCTAAAAGCGTGATCGGCACGGTCTTTATAGAGCAGCGTAACTGCGTAATCGATAAAATTTTTACTCGGCATAGACAAACTTCCCGTACTCTTTTGAAATAAAATTCGTCGAAATTTGCGCGTCTTTGACGGATTTTTGGATCAAATTTAGCTGAGCCTCCTTGCCCGCTCTATCAAAGCCTAGATAATGCGCCCCGATACAAACGTAAAGGATTGCAAAAAAGCCCGCTAAAACGCAGATGAGTCTCACATCAACCTCTCTACTAAAAGAGTCGTGATCTCGTCAAATTTGACGATCTGTTTGCCGCCGTGATCTTTGGCAAAGGTCTTAGCGTCCTCTTCGCTGGCAAACGGTATCAGCTCGTTACCCATAGGTCCGAGTACGTTTGAGCCGGTTACGTAGTAGGCGGTTCTGGCGTCGATTTTGTTTAGCTTGTAGTAGTCGCTAACGTAAATTTGATCGTCTTTTTTGCCTTTTTCGAAATAATACTTCATCATATCCTTGACGCCGTCAAAGTAAAGCTCCTCTTTGCTTGTTTTCATCATCGTCGCCCACTGCGGGTTTTTGCCGATTAGCATACCGCAAACAGGGCAACGCGCGCCTTTTGGCACGACGATTCTCTCGGCTTTTTGCGCTTTTTGTTTAGATTTTGAGGCTTGATCGCTCGTGCCTAAATTTGCCGGAGCGTCCCATAGATATAGAGCTGCTGCTTGC
This sequence comes from uncultured Campylobacter sp., assembly GCA_938041615.1. Taxonomy (GTDB): domain Bacteria; phylum Campylobacterota; class Campylobacteria; order Campylobacterales; family Campylobacteraceae; genus Campylobacter_A. The sequence continues at coordinate 2,358 of CALISV010000310.1, forward strand.
AGGTGTTTGTCGTATTCAGGAGCCTTGCTAGCGCCTTTTGCATCGCAAACTTTTTTGAGGTGAGCTTTTAGCTCTGAGATGGCTTTAAAGCTTTTTGGATCGGTTTTTTCGCAGTTTGCTTCGTAAAATTCCTTGCCGTGCGCGTAAACGCCGCCCTCGCGTTTGGCTTTGATCATCTTGTTATCACCTTCAAAGTCCTGTCCCGCGATCTCGTAAGCCTTAGCGAAATTCATTATCTCGCCGCCGTTTTCGGTCTGGAACTCTTTTGCGTCGGCCTCGGTTGAGAAGGCGTATTTGCTATTTCTAGTCATCGTGCCGCCTATTTTGCTACCGACGACGTAAAAGGCTTTATTTGCATCGATCAAATTTAGATTTTTCGTATCGAC
>CALISV010000311.1 GCA_938041615.1 uncultured Campylobacter sp.
TTAAACGATACTTGAGTTTGATTTTCGTAGATTTAGCGGGGAGTCAAATGTAGCCGACTATCCGCTTAGTTGCATGCTTTCTTCTATCTTCATTAGCCCCGTAAATACGCGCCTGGCGGCCTCTTTTTGCTCGTCCGAGATTTCGATCTTTTTCTCGTTTAAAAGCAAATTTACAAGCTGCTCGTTTTGCAGCGTCTGGACGTCAAATTTTCTCGCATTTGCGGCGATTTTTGCCGCGAGAGGATTTTTTGATTTAAAATTTTCGTATGGCATTTTTCCTCGCTTTTGAGTTAGGTTACGAAGCGATTATATGAAATTTAAGGTAAATTCGGGCTCAAATTTTACCCAAAGCCCGAATTTACGCCGATCTATTCTTTTATATCAAAGCCCAGCGTCGTTTTTAGCGTTTCTTTGTCGCATTTTGCGGCATCCGGATAAGGCCTTTCATAAATCACCTCAAACACCCAAAAGCCCGGCCTTAGCGCTACGACTTCGGTGATACCCTGCGCGTCGGTCATACCGTAAAACGCTCGCTTATCCTCTAAAAATCCCGCAAAAGTGCCGGTTAGTTTGGCGCGTTCTAGCGGCTTGCCGTCAGCCAAAACTTGTAGTTTAAAGGGCTTATCCACGCGAAAACTAGCCGGATTTTGTAGCGGCACGGTCGGGGTTTGCGCCGACGGGCTTAGCGACAAAGTCGTCTGCTTCGCCTAAATTTAGGATTTTTTTGGACGTTATCGTCATCAGGCGGCAGATTTGCACGTCGCTTAAATCTTTTAGATCAAGCTTATTTTTGTCAATAATCCACTTGCCGTCGCTGCGCTTTTTTAGCGAATACATCGGATTTTGCCGCGCAAGCAGGATATAGGTGCCATAGCCTAGCTTTTCGCCCTCGTAGCGGTAGTTTTCGCCGCTTTGCGCTAGCTCTTTTTTCTGCCCGTTTTTGCCGATCAGGGTAACGGGCGCAAAAAGATGGACGCGCTCTTGCATTATGGGCTCGTAGTTTGGAAAGTCGTCGCTATAACCCATTTTTGCGACGAATTTACCCGTCTTTTCGTCGTTTTCACCGTCCACCCAAAACATATGCGCCTGCGCCGAACAAACGGCTCCCGCAAGTATCGCAGCGGTAAAAATTTTACGTGTTTTCATGCTTTTCCTTTCGGTTATTTTTGATATTTGATATCAAATTATAGCTAAAAATAGATTAAAATTTGGATTTATTTTTGGAGAGATTTTTAAATTTTAGATTTACGGCTTTATTTTGCAAATTTATACGCCAAATAGTTCTCTTAATCGCCAAAAGCAAAATTTGAATAATTTTTAAGAATTTACGAAGACCAATCGTATCTTGGCGAGTAAAGCACTTAAATTTAGCGCGAAACTCGGGCGCATTTTTACGAAAAATAAAACGCAAAACGCGCCTGAGTTAAATTTATGACGCTAGCGGTCTAACGCTTTAAGATTTTAGCGTTTTCGCAGCCG
>CALISV010000312.1 GCA_938041615.1 uncultured Campylobacter sp.
CCCGCCGATAAACCGCGGATTTTTATTTGCCGAGGGCGCGGATCTTACGCTATTTGAGGGGCTTTTTTAGAAGGCTACGTTTTGGGTGCAAACCTGCTGAATTTTTTAAATACGCTAACGCTTTCTTTGTGGTAGCTTTGGATTTAACGGCGCTAGACGGCCGGCTCAAACATCTTACGAAACGAGATATCGCCGCTATCTTAAAAAGGCGGCTTAAAATTCGGTTTAGCGCGTAAATTTAAATTTTTACGGCCGGTAGTTTTAATGCAGCAGCGATATTTTCATTAGGCGGTTTGGTACTAAATATGCCGTTCTAAAATCCTTAAATACCGCTTACGAAAATATCGGTATCTGCAAAAATAGCTCGAATTGTCGTGCAAAAGGCGTAGGCGTAAATATACAAAAAGGCAAGCGCCCTAAATCTTCGATAAATTCACGCCCGAAATTATGGGCGATAAGGGTCAAGCGGTCTTAATTAAATTTCGCAAGCCGTTATCATCACTCCCCGTATTTTTTCTTTAGATCGTCCCACGTCACCAGCGTGCGTTTGCCCTCTAGGCTGCGGATGCGCGTGACGTCTTGCATCATCTCTAGCACCCCCTTAAATACGCCATTTTCATCGCGCACGGCCACGTAGTAGATGTAGATAAATTTGCCGTGAAGCTCCAGCCAAAAGTCGATCTCATCGCGCTCGCCCTTGCGAAACGCATCGATGATCTCTAACACGCTAGCTACGCTCTCGCGCGGGTGGCAGTTTTTTACGTCGCGCCCGATGACGCCGGCACTCCTCGGAAATACGCGGTGCTTGGTGTCGGTGTAAAATTTCACGATCTCGTTTTCATCGACGAAGGAGAGGTCAACGGGCATATGCTTATAAATGAGGTTGATTTGCTCTAGCGTGAGCTTGCCCGTAGCGACGTCAAAAACGGCGTTTTTATCGCTGTTTGCGTTTGGATTTAGCCCGTATTTACTCATCAAATTTGACAGCTCTTTTAGGAAATTCGGATTTAAAACCGCTTCGTTTAGGTTGTCGTTTTGTAAATTTGCCGCGCTTAAATTTGACTCGCTTTGTAAATTTACGTCCTTTAAATTTGCCTCCGAGCTGCTACCGGACTCCAAATTTAACGGATAAAATTCGCTCGGCTTTTCGATGAGAAAATACCCGATCTCGTCATCGCCGCGTCTCATCGCGCGAAACTCCTCCTCGCTGATTAGCTCCAGCGACGTCGGATAGAGCGCCGCCTCCTCGCGTCCGAGCAGATCGAGTAGATTTTCGTAGATCTCGTGCTGAGCCGCGATAAACTCATCCGCCTTGCCGCACTCTAGCAGCTCGCGCGCTGCGGCGATACCGTCGCGGACCTTGTTATCAAAGCTCCACATAAAGCGCGACGGGCGGTCAAAGCCCTTGTTTTCGAGCATCGAGTAGAGTTGGTGCTGTTTTCTAGCAAAGTGCGTTCTGTTAAAGCCGCCCAGTTTGTCGTAAATTTCAAGCCATTCGTTTTTGATAAATTTCTTTTTTAGCAGCTCTTTTGCCTTTGCGATTAGCTCGCGCGCGGCGTCGTTTTCGCTGATGTAGGTAGCGATTGGGTGGTCTTTTGGCAGCTGCGGACGCTCGGCGGTTAGGATACCGCGCAGGATTTCTGATAGCTCGGCGGCGTTTTCGTCGATAAACTCGCTCTTAAAGCCTAGATTTATCAAATTTGCGCGCACGTTTTTAAAATCTGCCGGCGTGAGTTTCGTTAGCTCCGATTTTGCAGCTTTTCTAGAGGCGAAAAAATTTACCGTTCCGTTAAGATAATCCCTTAAAATCGCAGTCGCCAAGGCAACGGCGGCGTTATTAAATTTAATCATTTTTTATCCTTAACTTAAATTTTAAGGATTATACAAAAAGCGGAGAGTAAAAACTTTGATTTATCTTAAGCTGTAAATTTTGACGCCAAAGGTCGCGTCGATCTTTTCGGTATCCTTGCGCATTTTGATCGGAAAGTCGATTTTTACGATATTTTCGTAGCTTTGTAGCGCATCCATAAACTCGTAAAATTTAGCAGGAGTTTTCATGGAGCCCATTACCGTTAGCTCGTAGACCGAGATCTCACCGTTTTTTGCGGCCTCTTTTGGCTCGCTTAGATTTACGTTCATAAAGTACTTTGAGGCAAATTGAGTAAAATTCTCTACGTCAAATTTGTTTTCAAGAGCGTCTAATACGGCCTTGTCGTTTTGCTTTATCTCGTTTAGGGCTTTTGATTTGGTGTCGTAGAGCCTTTGCGTTTGCGCACTTGCGGCGATTTGCATGCGACTTTCGTATTTGACCTGTTTGTACTCCTTGATACTTGGCACCAAAAGGCCAAATATCATCGCAAGGCAAGCTATGATGCAAATGAGTACGTAGATGAGCAGCTTTGTGACGTCGATATTATGCAGGCTTCTATCTTTGCTCATTTTTGCCCTCTAAGATGTCAGTTTTGTTTGTACTGATGAAATTTAACCAGCCACTATCTAGCTGATAAAACGAGGTGTTTGATGTGTTAAAAATCGACTTTAGCGGCGTTGCGAGCAGCATATTATAAACGTCGCGGCTAGGCGTGGTGCCCTTTATCACAAGCGAGTTTTTATCCATCGAGATCTCGGTTAGCGTGATGCTTGACGGCACTAGATCGAGTAGGTTGCGCAGGCTTTGCTTTAGGACGGCGTTTGAGGCTGCGATCTCGTTTGCGCTATCTCTTCTTTGCTTTAAAAGTGCGGTTAGCTCCTCGGTTTGCCTGATCTGCTCTTTTGTTTGTGCTTGCTTTTGTCTTGAGATTTGCGTTTGGCTTAGTAGCGAGTTGCTTTTGAGTTCGACGACTAAATTTACTATGGCAAAAAGTAGCACCGCCGTAGCTATAAGAAGTAGCCAAATTTTACTAAAAAGATCAAAAAACGGTTTTTTCTGAGGTTTTATGAAGCTATAACTAGTCATTTTCCAACTCTTTTTTCATTAGCTCGGTCATCGTTTTTAGCGTATCGACGGGATAAACGGCGGTTTTTACTAAGAGTTCGTTTTCTAGATAGTGTAAAAACGTAGCGCTCGTCCTCTCTGTAGCGTCGAAAATCACGACGTTTTCGATAAAATCGCCCTCATA
>CALISV010000313.1 GCA_938041615.1 uncultured Campylobacter sp.
TACTACATCGTAGGCAGCGACGTAGTAAAAAGGCGCGCTAAATTTACGCCCAAAGCTCAGCTAAAAAATATCTTACTATCTTTCGGAGGCGCCGATCCTGCGATGTTTAGCGAGTATTTTGCAAACGTAATCGCAAACGACGGTCGCCTTTATACGCTAGTTTTGGGGCCTGCAATGAGCGATGAGCGAAAGGTGAGGATAAAAAGCGTTCAAAAACCGAATTTAAGCTTTATCGATAGCCCAGCAAATTTGATAGACCTAATCTTAAATCACGATGCCCTAGTCACGCTAGGCGGCATGAGCGCATACGAGGCGATGACGCTAGGTACGCCTGTTTGCGGCGTGGAGTGGAGCTATCTAGCCTACGTAGTAAGAAGTTTTGCAGAGCTTAAAATGATAAATAATTTAGGCGATATTAAAAACGCCTACGAAAATTTATTAAATTTAAATTTAGTAAGCGTAAATGAAATTTGCGAAAACGCCTACCTCAAAATAAGCGGCGACGCGCTAGCGAAAATAGCGAAAATTTTAGACGGATTTGAAAATGAACGAAGTTGAATTAAAAATTTGCAAAGGCGGCGATCTGGGGGCTAACTCCTATGTAATAATCAGCGGCGAGCGCGCTATCGTCATAGATCCGGCTGATTTTACGCAGATTACAGACGCTTTACGCGGCAAGAAGCTTGATTTTATCGTTATCACGCATGAGCATTTCGACCACATCTTGGCGCTAAACGAGCTAAAAAGCCGATACGGCGCCAAAGTAATCGCGCAGCGCAAAGCAAGCGAAAATATCGCAAACCCGAGCAAAAATTTATCGAGATTTAGCGATATGATTTACGACGTTATGAAAATTAAAAAAACGCGCGAGACGCCGGAATTTAGCGCGCAAAAGGCCGATACCGAATTTGACGAGAGTTTTGAGCTTTCGTGGCTGGGGCATACGCTTACGTTCGTTCATACACCCGGACACTCCGAGGGCAGCTGCTGCGTGAAGCTAGGGGGGCTGCTGTTTTCGGGCGATAGCTTGTTTGAGGCCGTAGAGACGTCGTTTCTAGGCGGCGCGAAGGCAAAAGCCGCATACGATAAAATTTCTATGCCGTACTTTTGCTCGTTAGATCCGTTTTTGCGCGTTTGCCCCGGACACGGCGAGAGCTTTATCCTGGGCGACAAACTAAACGCGCGCCAAAAAGCTACGGAAATTTTTAAAAATCGTCCGAAATTTACGAATTTTTTCGTGAATTTCGGCGAATTTAACGAAGCGCTAAAAAACGCTAAAATTTTAGTACGCGCAGAGTGCTGTTTTTTACTCGTAAAGCACGACGCATTTTATAAATTTTACTACTTGGTCGATAAGCTTGAAAATTTAGCGAATTTAGACGAGTTTTTTAGGCTAATAAACGAGCCCGTAGTAGCCGAGATCGTCTCGAAAAACGCCGTTGCGAGCGATTTTTTAAAAGGCGTAAAATTTAAGCCGTATAAAATTTACTCTCGTTATAGATCCGTTAAAAAAAACAGAAGCTTTAACAACGTTTTACCTGCGGATTTAAGCGACGCAAGCGAAATTTTTGAGCTCATTAGCGAGACTTTCGATCCGCTTAGCGATTATTTACCGAGCTTTGAAGAGCTATCTAAACTAATCGCAAAGGGCCTAGTTTTTGTTATCAAGCAAGAGCGCGCGATAGCCGGAGCGGCGATATTTGAAATAAAAGAAAAAATTTGCTATTTTAGGCTAAATTGCGTAAAAAAAGAGTTTCAAAACGGCCTTATCGGTTTTGCGCTAGCCTCGGCACCAAAGCAGACGCAAGAGGCTCAGACTTTTTACACCTGGATAAACGACGAAAACAAAGAAGCCGTTAGGCTAAATTCCGCGCTCGGATATAAACCCGACGGCCTAAAAAACTATATCTTTATAAAGGACGACGAATGAATTTGCAAACCATACGAACTTTAATCATCGATTCGCTCAAAGAATACAATCAAGAGCTGCAAAGCAAAGAGCTGCAAAACCCGACCATAGATACTAGGCTTTACGGCTCTTCCAGCGCGCTAGATAGTCTGGGGCTCGTCTATATAGTGAGCGATTTGGAGGATAAAATTTATCAAAATTTCGGCAAAAGCATCGTACTCGCCGATGAAAGAGCGATGAGTCAAAAAACCTCGCCGTTTAGAAGCGTGGAGACGCTGGCTAATTATATTCAAAATCTTTTAGAAGAACAAAATGACTAAGGCGATAATCGTAACGGGCACCTCAAAAGGCATCGGAAAAGGGCTTTGCGAGCGATATTTACAGGAGGGCTATTTAGTCGCAGGCTGCGCTAGGAGCCAAAGCAAAATTGCGCACGAAAATTACAGACATTTTAGTCTCGACGTAAGCGACGAAATCGCGGTCGTAGCGATGATAAGAGAGGTTAAACGAGAATTCGGCAGGATAGATGCCCTGATAAATAATGCCGGCATCGCCTCCATGAACCACTTCTTAACCACGCCCTTTGATAGCGTCAAAAAGGTATTTGAAACGAATTTTTTCGGTACGTTTTTATTTAGCAGGGAAGTCGGCAAAGTCATGATGAAGCAAAAATACGGCCGTATCGTAAATTATACCACCGTCGCAAGCGCGCTAAGACTAGAAGGGGAGGCGATCTACGCCGCCAGCAAAAGCGCGATAGAAAATTTAACCCAAACGCTGTCAAAAGAGCTAGCGCCCTTTAACATAACCGTAAACGCGCTAGGCCCCACGCCGATAAAAACCGACCTAATAAAGGCCGTACCGCAGGACAAGATAAACGCGCTTCTTGAAAGACAAGCTATAAAGAGATTTGGAAATTTCGGCGATATAAAAAATGCGGTAGATTTTTTCATCGACGAAAAAAGCGACTTTATCACGGGACAAATTTTATATTTAGGCGGAGTTCATAACTGATGCGAGAGATAATCGAGAAATTTAAAGACGGTAGCCAAACGGCGATAATCCATAAAGATAAAAAATATAGCTACGCAGAACTTTATCTAAAAA
>CALISV010000314.1 GCA_938041615.1 uncultured Campylobacter sp.
CCTAAACGTCTCGGCTGCGTTTGCCATACTTTGCGATAGGATTATAAATGAATGACATAAGTTTGCTAAAAGAATTAGGGCTTAGCGAGGTCGCCAGAAGAACGCACATCGAGGCAGAATATCTAGGCTATATCGCCGATAAAAATTTTGAAAAGTTGGCACGTTTTAACGTCAAGGGTTTTGTTAAAATTCTGGAGCGCGAGCTTGATATCGACTTTACGTCGTGGATGCGAGAATACGAGACGTTCATGGCCGAGCACGAGAGCGAGTTAAAGCACAAAACCATAACCATATCGCCTAAAATTCCGGCCTATACCGCAAACGATAAATCGTCCTACGGCGGTATGCTGGGCGGCATCATCGCTATTTGCGCGATCGGCGCTTTAATTTACTTTTTCGAGCCCCAAAAATACATCGGCGACCTCTCGAGTTTCTTTGAGGACAAAAACAAAAGCGTGACTTACTCTGATACAAACGTAGTGCAACAGGCGACTAAAAATTTAGACTCCATCAAAGACGCAAATATCACGATAAGTGTCTCCTCTGCCCCTAAACAAGAAGACGAGATAAATAAAATCGAAGAGAACGCTTCAAATTTTGCCGTTACCCAAGTAGAGCAACCCTTGCCAGAGTTTAATGTGGCGGTTTCTACAAGCACGCAATCAAAACCCGCAGAGCAAAACGTCAGTAAAAATTTACAGAATGAACAGGTTTCAAATTTGACCGACGAAAATGCATCCACCGCAGTCCAAGTAACGCCTAAAAGCGGCGATGTATACCAACTAAACGGACTAAGCGAGATAAAAGTCGTTCCGCGCAGAAAAGTTTGGCTCGGCGTGATAAATTTGGACGACAACAAAAAGAAATCTCAAAATGCCTCAAATGCCGTTTCTATCGAGATAGGCAAAAAACAACTCATCGTCACCGGACACGGAGAGATAAATTTAGAAATCGGCGATCAAAATATCAAATTTAGCGGCGATAATCCAAAGCGATTTTTGGTAGAAAAAGATAAAGTTACGCCGCTCACATACGACGAATTCGTAGCTCTAAATAAGGGCAAATCGTGGTAAAAAAACTTTTACTTTTGACTGCTAGTGCGGCCTTTTGCTTTGCGGCTAGCGTGGTGGATATAGCAGGCGGCCTGCTCGGTCAAAATAGCGCAAAAGCGACTCAGCTCTTTGGCGATGGCTCTGCATATCTAAACGCAAACGGCAAGCCCGACATCGCTAAAATTTCAAACGTTTTAAAGTCAAATTCGCTCCTGCGCCTATCCTACAAGCAAAACGTCAAGGTAAATATCAAATTTATCTCGCGCCAAAACAACCCGCTACTAATCATAAAAATCGCAAAAGACGCTCTCAACGGCCTTGGATACAACAATATCCTAACGAGCGAATTTTCTAACGCCGGCGGTGCGCTTTGGGGCGTGACGATCGACACCAAATTTATCCCAGATCCAGGCTCGCTCTACGCTGCGCTTAAAGAAAGCGGCACCGAAATAACAGATATAAACAGGGTCGGCGAGCTATCCTATGAGTATGTTATCGACACGTCAAATTCATCTATAAACCAAACTCCCGTGCAGTTTTCGCAAGAAGTCCAACTCTCAAAGCCGCTTGAGCCATATCTCATCGACGTTAGCGGCGCAAAAACCGCCACCATAGGCGCAGACGGGGAGGATCGCTGGTCGGCTATCGTGAGAATTTTGGATAAAAATTTAAATTTGCTCGAGGAAAAACGAAGCGACAAGGCTATAAATAGTCTGAAAGTTTCCTTCCCGCAAAACGCAAAATATCTGATGATCGACGATGCGGTCAGCTTAGAAAATATCAAACGAGGGCTCAAAATCTACCTAGAATAAGGAAAAATTTATGTTTGACGAGATTAGATTTAATACGATTGAAAGGCTTCCAAACTACGTATTTGCCGAGGTAAACGCCATAAAAATGGCCGCGCGCCGAGCGGGCGAAGATATCATCGACTTTTCGATGGGAAACCCGGAGGGTCGCACGCCTCAGCACATCGTCGATAAACTCTGCGAAAGCGCGCAAAAAGACAAAACCCACGGCTACTCGGCAAGTGCGGGTATCTACAAACTGCGCCTAGCCATCTGCAACTGGTACAAGCGTAAATACGGCGTAAATTTAGACCCCGATACCGAGGCCGTCGCCGTTATGGGCAGCAAAGAGGGCTTTGTACATCTAGCCCAAGCGATAGTAAATCCTGGCGACGTCGCCGTAGTGCCCGATCCCGCATACCCGATTCACACGCAGGCGTTTTTATTTGCCGGCGGTAGCGTGGCAAAGATGCCGCTAAAATACAACGACAAATTTGAGCTTGACGAAAATAAATTTTTCGAAGACCTGCTTCACACGATCCGCTCAAGCTCGCCGAAACCTAAATACGTCGTCGTAAATTTCCCGCACAACCCGACGACAGTAACCGTGCAAAAGAGCTTCTACGAGCGGCTAGTCGCGATGAGTAAACAAGAGCGCTTTTACGTGATCTCCGACATCGCCTACGCCGACCTCACGTTTGACGGATACAAGACGCCGAGCATATTTGAAGTAGAAGGCGCAAAAGACGTCGCCGTCGAGTGCTATACGCTGTCAAAAAGCTACAATATGGCGGGCTGGCGCGTCGGATTTTTATGCGGAAACAAGCGCCTTTGCGCAGCTCTTAAAAAGATAAAATCATGGGTCGATTACGGTATGTTTACTCCGATCCAAGTCTCAGCAACCGTCGCGCTAGACGGCGATCAAAGCTGCGTCGAGGAGATCCGTCAAATTTACGAAAAACGCCGCGACGTGATGCTTGAAGCCTTTGCAAGTGCTGGCTGGGAGATGCATAAACCAAGCTCGAGTATGTTCATCTGGGCAAAAATCCCGCCGCAAGTTGGAAACATCGGTAGTCTCGAGTTTTCAAAGCAGCTTTTAACAAAAGCTAGCGTTGCGGTGAGCCCGGGTATCGGCTTTGGCGAGGGCGGCAACGATTATGTGCGCCTTGCTCTCATCGAGAACGAAAACCGCATCCGCCAAGCAGCGCGAAATATCAAAAAATATCTGAAAGAATTTGTATGAATATAGCCATTTTAGGCGTCGGCACCGTCGGCGAAGCCGTAGCTAAAATTTTACTCCAAAACAAAAAACTGATCGCGGCAAGATGCGGCGAGGAGATAGTTCCGGTTATCGGCGTCGTTAGAAATTTAAGCAAAAAAAGAGACGTCGCGATCCCGCTCACGGATGACATCGATAGCGTCATAAAGCGCGACGATATCGATGTTTTCGTTGAGCTCATGGGCGGCGTCGAGGAGCCCTTTAGGGTCGTCAGTCAAATTTTAGAGCGCAAAAAAGCCGTCGTAACCGCAAACAAAGCGCTGCTGGCCTATCACCGCTACGCCCTGCAAAATTTGGCGCAAAACA
>CALISV010000315.1 GCA_938041615.1 uncultured Campylobacter sp.
GTCGACAAAAACAGCGGCGAGGTGCTTTTTGATTCGCTAACTGCGCTAGATGAGGGCAAGCTAGCCAAGATCGCTAACACCGAGAAAAAATTTACGATCGCCAACGACCTAGCTAGCGGCGTAGATACTTCGATCATAAATTCTTTCATCCAGGACGCCGACGCGCTTAAGCTCTTGCAGCAAAGCGAAGGCATAGACGACGAGAACGATCTGGCAGCGATTAGAATTTACAAAGTAATGCGCCCCGGCGAGCCGGTGGTAAAAGAAGCGGCAAAGAGCTTCGTAAACGATCTATTTTTTAATCCGGAGCGCTACGATCTGACCAAAGTGGGTCGCATGAAGATGAATCATAAACTAGGCATCGAAGCGCCGGAGTACGTAACCGTGCTAACTAGTGAAGATATCATCAAAACCGCGAAATATCTAATCAGGGTCAAAAACGGCGACGGCTTCATCGACGATCGCGATAATCTCGGCAATCGCCGTATCCGCTCGATCGGCGAGCTTTTAGCAAACGAGATGCACCTTGGATTTATCAAGGTTCAAAAGGCGATCAAGGATAAATTTACAGGCATTAGCGGCAATTTAGAGGAGCTTATGCCGTATGATTTCGTAAATCCTAAAATCATCACCACTACGCTTATGGAATTTTTCACCGGCGGTCAGTTGAGCCAGTTTATGGATCAGACCAACCCGCTTAGCGAAGTTACGCATAAACGCAGACTTTCAGCACTTGGCGAAGGCGGTCTCGTAAAAGATAGGGCAGGCTTTGAGGTGCGCGACGTTCACCCGACTCACTACGGCAGAATTTGTCCGGTTGAGACTCCAGAGGGTCAAAACATCGGCCTTATAAACACGCTTTCAACTTACGCAAAGGTAAATAATCTAGGTTTCGTCGAGGCGCCGTATAAAAAGGTTGTAGACGGAAAGGTAACCGATGAGATCGTTTATCTAACGGCGACCCAGGAGGAAAATTTAGTTATCGCTCCAGCCTCTACTACGCTTGATGAAAGCGGCTATATAGTAGAGGATTTGATCGAAGCTAGACAAGACGGCGAGATGATACTAGCTAAACGCGAAGACGTTAAGCTTATCGACCTTTGCTCCGGTATGATAGCCGGCGTTGCGGCATCGCTTATTCCGTTTTTGGAGCATGACGACGCAAACCGCGCCCTAATGGGATCAAACATGCAACGCCAAGCAGTGCCGCTACTTCGTTCGTCCGCTCCTATCGTAGGAACCGGCATGGAGAGCACCGTAGCGCGCGACGCATGGGAGGCGATCAAGGCTAGACGCGCTGGAGTAGTCGAAAAAGTGGATAATAAAAACATCTTTATCCTCGGCGAAGACGAGGCTGGTCCGTATATCGATCACTACTCTATGGAGAAAAATTTAAGAACCAACCAAAACACGACTTTCTCCCAACACCCTATCGTTAAAAAAGGCGAAAGCGTAGCGGCCGGGCAGATCATCGCCGACGGTCCGTCTATGGAGCGCGGCGAGCTAGCTATCGGTAAAAACGCCCTTATAGCTTTCATGCCGTGGAATGGTTACAACTACGAGGACGCGATCGTAATCAGCGAAAAAATGATCCGAGAGGATGCGTTTACGAGCGTCCATATTTACGAAAAAGAGATCGAAGCGCGTGAGCTAAAAGACGGCGTTGAGGAGATCACGAAAGATATCCCGAATATAAAAGAGGAAGATCTGCTTCATCTTGATGATAGCGGCATAATAAAAATCGGCACGCAGGTAAAACCCGGCATGATCCTAGTCGGTAAGGTTTCTCCAAAAGGCGAGGTTAAGCCTACGCCTGAGGAGCGCTTGCTTCGCGCGATTTTTGGAGAAAAAGCCGGTCACGTGGTAAATAAATCCCTTTACGCGACGGCTTCTATGGAAGGCGTCGTCGTAGACGTTAAAATTTTCACCAAAAAAGGTCACGAAAAAGATAATCGTTCAAATAAAGTTTATGAAGAAGAAAAAGCGGCTTTTGAAAAAGAACATCATGATAGGCTCTTAATGCTAGACCGGGAAGAGATGCTAAAAGTGGGCGCTCTGCTTTGCAAAACGCCTTTGAGTTCTGCTCAAACTATCGGTAAAAAAACCTATAAAAAAGGCGAGAAGATCGATAAGGAGGAGTTTGAAAACATCAACCGCTTTACTCTAAGTGCGATCGTCAAAGGCTTTTCAAAAGATGTTCAAAAAGCATACGACGACATAAAAAATCATTTCCAAAACGAGAAGAAAAAGCTCAAAGAAGAGCATGACGCGAAGATGGAAATTTTAGAAAAAGACGACATCTTGCCAAGCGGCGTAGTTAAGCTCGTTAAAGTCTATATCGCGACCAAGCGCAAGCTAAAAGTGGGCGATAAGATGGCGGGCCGCCATGGAAACAAAGGTATCGTTTCAAACATCGTTCCTGAGGTCGATATGCCGTATCTGCCTAGCGGACAGCGCGTGGATATCGTGTTAAATCCTCTCGGCGTTCCAAGCCGTATGAATATCGGTCAGATAATGGAGAGCCACTTAGGTCTTGTGGGCTGGCGTCTGGGCGAGCAGATAGCTCAAATTTTAGAGGAAAAAACGGGCGAATGGATAAAAACCCTTCGCGCCAAAATGATTGAGATCGCGGGCGTTTCCAAGCTAATGCAGGCTAAAAAGACGCTTGAGAAGATCAGCGACGAGGATCTTTTAAAATACGCTAGAGACTGGGCGAAAGGGGTTAGATTTTCCGCTCCGATATTCGAAGGTATCGTGCCTGAGGATTTCAAAAGGCTATTTGAGATGGCGAATATCGATCAGGACGGCAAGACCGAGCTTTACGACGGCCGCACCGGCGAAAAGATCAAAGAGCGCGTAAACGTGGGCTGCATGTATTATCTCAAACTACACCACCTAGTCGACGAGAAGGTTCACGCAAGAAGCACCGGTCCTTACAGCCTAGTCACGCAGCAGCCGGTCGGCGGCAAGGCGCTATTCGGCGGTCAAAGATTCGGCGAGATGGAAGTTTGGGCTCTGGAAGCATACGGCGCGGCATATACGCTTCGCGAGATGCTAACGATCAAATCCGATGATGTCGATGGACGTTTGGCTGCGTATAAGGCGCTGACAAAAGGCGAAAACGTTCCGTCTACCGGAATTCCCGAGACATTTTTTGTTTTAACAAACGAGCTTAAATCGCTTGCTCTGGACGTTGAAATTTACGAGAATGGAGAGAATAAATGAGCGATAATACAAATTTAGAAAGAATAGAGATCAAAGAGGACGCCAGAGTCCACGATTTCGACGCGTTTGCAATCAGGCTTGCTAGTCCCGAGCAGATCAAGGCTTGGAGCCACGGCGAGGTCAAAAAGCCTGAGACTATTAACTACCGCACGCTCAAACCGGAGCGCGACGGGCTTTTTTGCGCTAAAATTTTCGGCCCCGTAAGAGATTATGAGTGCATCTGCGGCAAATATAAAAAGATGCGCTACAAAGGCTGGAAATGCGAAAAATGTGGCGTCGAGATCACGAGCTCGAAGGTTCGCCGCACTAGAATGGGGCATATCGAGCTGGTAACGCCGGTGGCGCATATTTGGTACGTAAATTCCTTGCCTAGCCGCATCGGTACGCTTCTAAATATCAAGATGAAAGATCTTGAGCGCGTGCTTTACTATGAAGCATATATCGTAGAAAATGCGGGCGAGGCGTTTTACGATAATGAAAATTCCAAAAAGGTCGAGAAATACGACGTTTTAAACGAAGAGCAGTATCAGAGCCTAAAAGAGCGCTTTTCGCAGACAGGCTTCGTCGCTAAAATGGGCGGTCAGGTGATCCGCGATATGCTAGCCGAGCTTGATTTGGTCGAAATTTTATCCACGCTTAAGCAGGAGATGGAAAATACCAACTCCGAAGCGAAGAAAAAAACCATCGTCAAGCGACTGAAGGTCGTCGAGAACTTTTTA
>CALISV010000316.1 GCA_938041615.1 uncultured Campylobacter sp.
TTGGGCACTTCGGCTCTAAAATTTAGCTGAATTATCTTTTTTAGGTTTTCGTTTTCGCTCATTAGCTCTTCGTTTTTGGTTAGTATCTGCGCCACTTCGCCCTTTGCGATGTTTTTTTGCGAACTCGTTTTGGCTAAATTTTCCTTCGTATCGCTTAGATCCTTTGCTCCGTCTTGCATCTGTTTTTTTAGAGTCGCTAGTTCTGCGTCTTTTTTCGCTACAAGCTTGTTTAGAGCGTCTATTTGCTCTTTATTTTCCTTGGCTGTTTTGATGTCGTTTTCAACTAAAGTCGTAATTTTATTATTTAAAATTTTATAGTTTTGGATATTTTTTTTGCTCGCGGCGATCTCGTCTGCTAGCAGCTCTTTTTGGATATTTAGCGACTCGTTTAGATCGACAACCTTGGCTTCCGCGCTTTTTAACGAGCTATCTTTTTTTGAGATCTGATCTTCCAGTTCGTAAATTTTACCCTTTAGCTCGGTTACGTTTCGCTCGGTATCTTGACGCTCTTTTTCAAGCTGAGTTTTTAACTTTTCAAACTCCGTTTTGTGCATAGCTAGGATTTTTTCTACCTCTTTTTCAAAGCCCTTTTTCTCTCTCTCAAGCTTTGCGACCAGCTCTTTATTCGTCGCGTTTAGCTCGCTATTTATCGATTTTAGTTTGGCTTTTGACTCGGCTTTTTTATTTGCGTTTTCGAGGCTCGCTTCAAGCTCGCTTATTTTTTTTCTGTCCGCGTTTTGCTCTTTTTCTAGAGCCGCAATCCTGCTTTTGGTTAAATTTTGGGCGTTTAGCGCCTGAGCGTTGTATTCGCTCGCGATCCTTTTTATCTCGGCATCTTTTAGTCCTAGCTCGTTTGTTAGCCTAGCGTTTTCGCTCTTTAGTTTTGCGGTCTCTTCGTTTGCCGTTCTTAGTTCGCTTTCGAATTTAGTCTTACTAGAGAGCGCTTCGCTTTTTAGCTCGTCGTTTTGGGCCTCGAGCCGTTTTAGCACATTTTGACTTTCGCTTTGCATTTTAGCGCTTGATTTGTCAAATTCACTCTGCTTTTTCTCAAGCTCGGCTTTTAGAGTCTTGATCTCGCTGCGAAGCGAAGTCAAATTTTGCTCTAAATTTTTATTTTTTTCGTTTTCTTCCTGCGCTTTGGCTAGTTTTTTATTTAGCTCGTCGATCGCGCTTATACGCTGTTTGTCATTAGCGCTGGCGGCTTGTTTTCGCCTGGTTTCCAGTTCGGCTTTTTGATCGCTTAAGATATTTGAGATTTCTAGATTTTTGCTCACTAGATCGACGTTATCGTCATAGAGTAGCTTATTTTGAGCGCGCAGGACGCGGATTTGTTCTTTTAGCTCGGTTTCATTGCCTAAAATAGGCGCATCCGTATCGTTTACGTCCAAATTTTTAGCGTATTGTTCCTGCGGTACAGTTTGGCTTTGCGGGATCAAATTTTCTTTAATCGGGATATTTACGCGCTCGTTTTTAGGTATCTCCTCGACGTTCATTATCTGCACGGCGAGTTCCGTTGGCCTTGCAGACGGCTTCGTAAACTCGAAATACAAATAATATCCGCCCAGCGTGAGCAAACAACCGCAGATAAAAAATAAGACTAAATTTAACGCTCTCAACTCTATTTTTCCTTGATGTCTTGGACTACCTTATGCGCGTGATTTAGCGCGAGCACGATCGAGCCGCCGTTTTTTAGCACGATGTCGCCGCCGATATATAGGCCGGGCACGCTGCTTTCATAGTGCTCGTTTACGACCGGATCTTTGTCTGCGTCGAGCTCAACTCCGCATTTTTGCAGAAAATCCACCGGAGTCGAGCCGCCGATAGCGTAGACGACCCTGTCGTAGACTCTGATTTTTCCGTTTGAAAAGTGCACCCTCACGCGTCCGGATTCGTTTTCGATCTCGGTAATATCGTGATTTAGCCGCACTTTTAGCTTATTTGCTTTTTCTAGTTCCCATAGCGCCGTTACGTTTACGTCGTTTACGCGGCTAAATTTATCCTTGCGGTAGGCCAGCGTAGTTTTGTTGTATTGGCATAGCTCGATAGCGTACTCTACGGCCGAGTTTCCGCCGCCTACTACGAGTACTTTTTCGCCGCTAGAACAGGAGTTTAGATTAAAATTTATAACGTTACTTAGCGAAGGCGGGATCTTATAATCAGGCTTGTTTGGGCGTCCCATTTTACCGATACTTATCATCACGTTTTTGGCTTGATAGTCGCCCTTTGCGGTGTGTACGAAAAACAAACCGTCCTTTTTCTTTACGCTTTCGACCTCGGAGTTAAACACAGCCTCGATCTTTTCCTCGTCTAGCAGCTTATCGAAATAATCAAGCGTGCTCTCCTTCGTACCGTCCTCAAAGGACACGATACCGTGGATGGTGCTATCTTGACCTTTATACTCTTTATCCACGCGCTTATTGTCTTTGTAAAATTTTCTTATAGTTTGGCTGTGGTTGTCGCCCTTTTCGAGAAGCAAAACTTTTTTTAATCCATTGGCTCTCGCCTCTACGACGGTCGCGATACCGCAAGGGCCGCCGCCTATCACGATAATGTCGTAAACATCGCTCATTGTTTCTCTCCGATTTGATAATTTTTCATTAATGTAGCGAAAATTGTATTAAATTTTAAGAAATTCGCGAAATTTGGGGTAAATTTAATTTAAAAGCGGCAAAAGCGGTCAAATTTGAAAGACAAAAGGCGGGCTGGAGTAAATTTGACTCGTTTAAATTTCGTAAATTTACGAGTCAAATTTGAGCTTTGTTAAATTTGACCGATTTAACGACGTCAAATTTAAGGGGCGCAAATTTCACCAAATTTACGCCCAGTAAAGCTAAATTTTCTTTAAAAACTCTGCGATTAAAAACGCGAGTTCTAGCGACTGATCGGCGTTTAAGCGCGGGTCGCACTGCGTTTCGTATCTGTGCGCGAGATCATCCTCGTTTAGTTTAAACGATCCTCCTGTGCACTCGGTTACGTCCTGCCCAGTCATCTCTAGATGCACGCCGCCCGCATGCGTACCTTCTGCTCTATGTATCTCGAAAAAGCTCTGCACTTCGGCTAGTATTTTATCAAATTCGCGCGTTTTGTAGCCGTTTGCCGCCTTTATCGTGTTGCCGTGCATAGGATCGATGCTATAGACGATATTTAGGCCTTCGCGTTTTACTTCGCGTAGGATTTTAGGCAGCCGCTCGCCGATTTTATCCGCACCCATTCTGATGATTACGTTTAGTCTGCCCGCTTCGTTTTTAGGATTTAGCGCATTTGCGAGCGCGATGACCTCCTGCGCGGTTGCGTTTGGTCCGATTTTGACGCCTAGAGGATTGTGCACGCCGCTTAGAAAATGCACGTGAGCGTCGTTTACGCCGCGAGTGCGCTCGCCGATCCAGAGCATATGCGCCGAGCAGTCGTACCAGTCGCCAGTAAGGCTATCCTCTCTAGTGAGTGCCTCCTCGTACGGCAGCAAAAGCGCCTCGTGTGAGGTGTAGACCTTAGTTTCGCTAAGAGCTGGAGTATTTGAGACATTTATGCCGCAAGCCCCCATAAACGCTAGAGTTTGGCTCAGCTGCCTGGCTAGCTCGCCGTATTTAGCGTCAAGCTCGGGCTTTTTGATAAAGCCAAGATTCCAGCGATTTACCTCGTGCAGATCGGCTAGACCGCCGCGAGAAAAGGCGCGAAGAAGGTTCATCGTGGATGCGCTTTGATAATACGCCTCGATCATGCGGTTTGGATCGGGCACGCGAGCCTCGGCGTTAAATTCAAAACCGTTTATGATGTCGCCGCGGTAGCTCGGTAGCTTTACGCCGCCTTGCTCCTCGTAGTCCGAGCTTCTAGGCTTGGCAAACTGACCCGCCACGCGCCCTACTTTTACGACGGGGCAGCGCCCTGCAAACGTCAAAACGATCGCCATTTGCAGCATCACTTTAAACATATCGCGGATATTTACGGCGTTAAAATTTGAAAAACTCTCCGCGCAGTCGCCGCCTTGGAGCAAAAACGCCTCGCCGTTGCAAACTTTAGCTAAATCTTGTTTTAGGTTTCTAGCCTCGCCGGCAAAAACTAGCGGCGGCATCGTCTTTAGCTTATCCTCGGCCTTTTTTAGCAAGACCTCGTCGGGGTAGCTTGGCTGCTGCAAGATATTAAATTTTCTCCACGAATCTCTACTCCACATCTTTAAACCTTTTTAAAAATAACGCCGATTTTAGCTAAAAGAACTTTTATTACAGATAAAATTTCAAATTTTAGCCCCAAATTTGCCCTCACTGCGCATTTTTGAGCCACATAAGCTTTGATTAACGACAAATAAATATAATTTCGCCAAAAAAAGCGGAAAAATGCAAGACAAAAATCAAACCAAAATCGGCTTCATCTACGGCCTGTCGGTCTTTATGATCTGGGGCATTTTTCCTATTTATTTTAAACAACTCAGCGCGCTTTCGGCCACCGAGATCGTCGCTCACCGTATCGTTTGGTCAGTACTGCTTTTGTTTTTACTACTCAAATTTGGCCGCAAACTAGGCGCTGCGGAGAAAATTCTAAGCGACAAGAAAACCACATTTTGGCTATTTGTCACGGGTGTTCTCATCGCCGCTAACTGGTGGATCTACGTCTACGCCGTAAATATCGGCAAGATAGTAGAAACCAGCCTAGGATACTTCATAAATCCTCTCGTAAATATGCTCCTTGGCGTGCTGATTTTAAAAGAAAAGCTATCGCGCGCGGGCAAATTTGCCGTCGGCATCGTCTTTGTCGCTATCGGCGTGCAAATTTACGACGCGGGCGGCCTACCTATCATCTCTATCATTTTACCTATCACGTTTGGATTTTATTCGCTCATTAGAAAGCGCCTTAGCGTGCCATCTTTGGAAGGGCTTTTTGTCGAAACCGCGCTC
>CALISV010000317.1 GCA_938041615.1 uncultured Campylobacter sp.
CGTTTAGGTTAAAGATAAAGCTCGTTATCGCTTTTTTGATCTCTTTATCGCTTAGTTTGTCGCGGAAAACGTAGGGCGCTAAATAAGTGTCAAAGCTGCTAAACGCCTGTGCGCCAGCCCACTCGCTTTGCAAAATTCCTAAGAAATTAGCCATCTGATACAGCGCTTCGCGGAAGTGCTTGGGCGCCTTGCTCTCGACCCTGCCGCGCACGCCGTTAAATCCCTCGTTTAGTAGCGCCCTTAGACTCCAGCCCGCGCAGTAACCCGTGAGGCAGTCAAGATCGTGGATGTGATAGTCGCCGTTTCGGTGCGCGAGACCCTCTTCTTTGCTATATACTTTATCTAGCCAGTAGTTGGCGATGACCTTGCCCGCGGTGTTGTTGATGAGGCCGGCGTTTGAGTAGCTGGTGTTTGAGTTTGCCAGGATGCGCCAGTCGGTGCCGTTGATGTACTCGCTGATAGTTTGGGTGGAGTTGATGTAGGTTGTGTCTTCGTTTAGTCCTAAAATTTGCTCGCGCTGAAGCTTGTGCGTGTGGCGGTAAAGCATAAAACTCTTCATCACGTCGAAGTGTCCCGCGTTAAAAAGCGCCTTTTCGATGTAGTCTTGCACGTCCTCGACGCTCAAAACTTCGCTGTCAAACACGTGCCCCATCACGTCCAAAAAGACCTTGTCGTCGTACTCTTTAGACTCGCTTTCAAAGGCTTTTTTGATCGCGTCTTGGATTTTATACGGGAGGTATTCTTGCTTCGTGCCGTCGCGTTTTAGGATAAATTTCATTTCGTTCCTTACGTTAAATTTTGATGATAAATTTTGACGAAAGTATAGGCAAAGTTGGCTTAAAATTTAGTGACCGAAATTTGCTCTCCGGGCATTTTAAAAATGTCATTTTTAAGTTTAAAATAGCTCTTAAAGCGCGTATATTTGGGGATTTTATAGAGAGCTAATAAATTTTAAGACAAATCTATTTTTGATAAGAGATATTAAATTTGAGCAAATTTAAAAGAAAGATAAAAAGCAAACGAAAGTTCAAATTTGACGAGATTTTGCGGGAGTTAAATTTGGTAAATTTGAGGGAGAGAGAGTCCCGCCGTAAAATTCGGCGGGAAAGTTTTTATTCGTCGTATCTTAAGAAAATATCCTCGCCGCCTTTTTCAAGGTTTAAGATACCTTCGCCGCGTTTAAACGTTATCTCTGTGCCGATATCGTCGTTCGCTAGTCTTACGCCGCTTGCTGTGACCGCGTTTTTAAGGTTGATTTTGTGACCTTTGCTGTCTTCTAGCACGGCTGTGTTAAATTTATCGGTAGAGCTTAGTCTAACGACGTATTTCGGATCGTTTACGCCCGTAAATTTAATAACTTCAGCTTCTGATTTGGTGATCTGAGCTTTGTTTGCGCTCTCGCTTTTGTGCGCGTGGCAACCGCTAAGCATAGCAACTGCAGCAAAAGCCGCCAAAGATGAAACTAAAAACTTCTTCATTTTCGTCCTTTTTTGTGAAATGAGACTCGAATATTACTTCAAAATAGTTTATATAAAGTAAACTTAGCCAAGAAGGAGTCGTTGCTCAAGGCTAAATTTACTCGCGGACTTACGCTTGTTTAGAAAAATAAGCCGCCGCAAATTTATCGCCGCTCCTAAAAAGTCGCGAAATCGGCGAATTTTTGGCATTAATGGCAGCCGCAACCGCAGCAAGATTTAGCGCCGCCGTGAAGCTCGGAAACGTAAAATTTAACCGAATTTAGCCCCTCTTTTAACGCCCATTCGTAAGCGCTCGAGACGAAATCCCAGTTGATGTTTTCAAACAGCTTCTCCAAATACGCAGGGCGCGCGTTTCTGTGATCGACGTAGTATGCGTGCTCCCAAACGTCCGCGACTAGAAGCGGCACCAAGCCGTCAGTTACCGGAGTTTGCGCGTTGCTAGTTTGTACGATTTGTAGTTTATCCTCTTTTGGGTTGTAAACTAGCCACGCCCAGCCGGAGCCAAAAAGCGTAGTAGCAGCTTTTAAAAACTCCTCTTTAAAATTTGGAATATCTTTTTCCAAGCGAGCTTTTAGCTCGTCGCTCATTTGGCTTTTTTTCGCGATGCAATCCCAGTAAAAGTCGTGGTTATAGACCTGAGCCGCGTTGTTAAACACGCCGCCCGAGCTTTTTACCAAGATATCAAAGAGGCTAGCGCCCTCAAACTCCGTACCTTTTATCAAATTATTTAGGTTATTGACATAGGTTTGGTGGTGTTTGCCGTGGTGGTAGCTACAGGTTTCCTCGCTTACGACGGCGTTTGCTTTCGGATCGAAAGGCAGTTTTCTAAGTTCAAACATAATTTTTCCTTTGTAATAAAATTTATCCGTATTATAGCAATAAAATAGTAATTAATTTATTAACGCGCAAACAAAGCCGCCGATGTTTCCGTTTTATCAAATTTGATTGGTCTCGCCGCACGAAAAGATCAAATTTGATAAAATAATGTGTATTTTCGTAACATTTAGTCTTTTTGGTATTACATTTCGCTTTGGCTTGCACTCAAATTTGACGGTCAAATTTGAGATATTGTTACTTATCTACACATAAATTTGAAATTTATTGCAAAAAGTCGAAACATTTTCACGCAGCCGCTTTTTTATGAATTATAATTGCACCTAGCTGAATTAGCTAATCTTTACAAAAGGATCACAGATGAAAATTAAGTTACTTTCCGCACTGCTTCTTTCTTGCGCGCTGGCCGGAAGCGCGTTTGCCGCAGGCAAAACATACACGATCAAATTTGCCCACGTCGTGGCCGCCTCTACGCCAAAAGGCAAGGCTGCCGACTTTTTTGCCAAACGAGTCGGCGAGCTTAGCGGCGGAGCGATCAAGGTCGAGGTATATCCTGCCGCATCGCTGATGGACGACGATAGGGTTTTTGGAGCGCTAAAGCTTGGCAATGTACAGATGGCCGCGCCTAGTTTTTCTAAATTTACGCCGATAGTGCCGCAGTTTCAGCTGTTTGACCTGCCGTTTATCTTTAGAGACAACGCCCATCTTTACGCTGTTCAAGACGGCGAAGTCGGACAAGCTCTAAAAGATATGATCGCTAAAAAAGGCTTCATCGCGCTTGATTTTTGGGACGCGGGATTTAAGCACTTTAGCTCGAGCAAAAAACCGATCGTAGAGCCTGCGGACGCTAAGGGACAAAAATTCCGTATCCAAAGCTCAAAAGTGCTTGAAGAGCAGATCAAAGTAGTGGGCGGCAACCCGCAAGTATTGCCGTTTTCAGAGGTTTATCCGGCTCTTCAGCAAGGCGTAGTCGATGCGACGGAAAACCCGCTTTCAAATTTCTATAACTCCAAATTTTACGAGGCGCAAAGCTCTTTAACGCTATCAGGCCACGGATATTTGGGATATTTAGTCGTTATGAGCGAGAAATTTTGGAAAGGCTTGCCTGATGATATGAAGGCTCACGTAACGCAAGCTCTAAAAGAGGCTACGGCTTATGAGCGCGAAGAGACGGCCAAAGAAGAAGAGCATATTTTAAGCGAGCTTAAAAAATTTGCCGGCGAAAGTAAAAAGCTTGAGATAATCGAGCTAAATGCCGATCAAAAGGGCAAATGGGCAGAGGCTATGAAGCCGATTTATCCGAACTTCTACAACGTGATCGGTCAAGACCTGGTAGAAAAAACGATAAATACGAAGTAGGATTTTATGGGTAAATTTTTTGAGATTTTAGATGTCGGCATCGCCTCGGTAAACAAAACCGTAGCGGTGCTAGGCATCGCTGCAGGCACGCTGCTAGCCTTTGTTAACGTAGTGATGAGATACTGCTTTAACACGGGCTGGTCGTGGGCCGGCGAGCTAACCAACTATCTTTTTATCTGGTCGGCGTTTTTTGCCGCCGCTTACGGCTTTAGAAAGGGCATACATATATCGGTTACGATTTTGATCGAGAGATTTCCCGCTCCTATCGCCAAGGCCTACCTCATCTTCGCAAACATCTTAACGACGGTGTTTTTGATGTTCGTCGTGGTTTATAGCGTACAGTATCTACAGGTGATGTACGAGCTTGATTTCATGAGCGTGGATCTAGGCGTGCCGCAGTGGGTACCGATGCTAGTGCTTCCGATAGCGTTTTTGGGTGCCAGCTACCGCGCCGGCGAGAAAATTTACCAGATCGCTATGACGCCTTCGGATAAAGTCATCGTAAATAACGAAGCCGAGATGATACACGACTCGGTCAAGAAAAGCTAAGGAGAGCCTATGACCATCGCATTTTTATTTATCTCGCTGTTTGGTCTCATGCTTATAGGCGTTCCCGTCGCCGTTTCGCTTGGAGCTAGTACGGTTTTAACGATGCTGCTTTTTACGGATCTTGACGTCGCGACGATACCTCAGCTCATCTTTGACGGTATCAACAAATTTGCCCTCATGGCGATCCCGATGTTTATCCTAGCAGGAAATTTACTGAGCAAGGGCGGCTCTGCTAGACGCATTATAGATTTTGCTAAATCCATGGTCGGACATCTACCGGGCGGCCTGCCGATGAGCGCGATATTTGCGTGCGTTATATTTGCCGCGGTTTCTGGCAGCTCGCCCGCTACGGTCGTAGCGATAGGCTCCATTATGTTTGTCGCTATCAAAGAAGCAGGCTATCCGAAAGAATACGCCGTGGGCGGTATCACAACCGCGGGCTCTCTAGGTATCCTCATCCCGCCTTCGGTCGTTATGATCGTTTACGGCGTGACGGCCGAGGTCAGTATCGCGCAGCTATTTATGGCGGGCGTGGTGCCTGGACTGATGCTGGGCGGCATGATGATAGCGCAGACTTATATCGGAGCAAAAAGGCTTGGATTTAAAGCTACTACGCCCGAGCCTTGGAGCGAGCGAATAAAAAAATTCTTTAGAGCATTTTGGGCGCTGCTAATCGTAGTAGTCGTTATCGGCGGTATCTACGGCGGCATTTTCACCCCAA
Source organism: uncultured Campylobacter sp. (assembly GCA_938041615.1). GTDB lineage: Bacteria > Campylobacterota > Campylobacteria > Campylobacterales > Campylobacteraceae > Campylobacter_A. Next base: position 4,942 of record CALISV010000317.1, read on the forward strand.
CCGAGGCTGCGGCGGCGAGTGCGATTTATGCGCTAATTATTTCGCTATTTGTTTATAAAGATATCAAATTTAAAGACCTGTGGGACATCTGCCTAGAGTCTGCCATCACGACGGCGATGATATTTTTCATCATCGCAAACGCGGTCGTGTTCGCATACCTGCTAACTAGCGAAAACATCCCGCAAACGATAGCGGACAGCATCCTAGCCGCAAATATCGGCAAGATCGGTTTTTTAATCATCGTAAACGTTCTGCTTTTCATCATGGGACAGTTTATGGAGCCGTCATCGGTCGTGATGATCATGGTGCCGCTACTGCTACCGATCGCGACTGCGCTAGGCGTGGATCCGGTGCACTTCGGTATCCTACTCATCGTGAATATGGAAATCGGCATGATCACGCCGCCTGTGGGCTTAAATTTATTCGTCGCGAGCGGCCTAACCGGCATGAATCTAAAAGACGTCATCGTAGCGTGCTTGCCGTGGACTTTGACGCTATTTGTCGGACTCGTCCTGGTGACATACATCCCGGAAATCTCGCTTTGGCTACCGAGGCTGATGTACGGAGGCTGATTTAAATTTGCAAATTTACGGCGCCGATCGGGCCTATACGGCTCGGCGAGCGGTCCGTAAATTTGACGCTCTTCTTCAAATTTACGCTCAAATTTAAGCTAGCAAATTTTTAAATTTTAACTCCTCGCAAAAGGTCAAATTTAGCCGCCACAAAAAGCCTCGTTAAAGCTCGTCTACTGTATCATGACCAAAAACAAAAGAGGGCAGTCATGTACCGCGTCAAACTGCATATTTGTTTAACCCAGGATATAAAAAATAAGCTTGAACAATACAGTAAGATCCCGCCCAGACCGCGCTTTGAACACGAATTTAAGATCCTAAAAAGCATTTGCGACATCCCCTCGCCCATCCCCGATGGACACCAATACCTAATCATAGCAAGCGAGAATTGCGGATTAATTTTACCCGAGCTAAAAAACCGTATCGGCAAAAACGGCTTTTTGGCGATTTACGCGAGAGATGCAAGCAAGATAGCGGGCGAGCAAAAGCAAATCGCCGATGAAATTTGGCCGCAAGCTGCAAATTTAGACGATTTTTACTTTGAAAAAGCGCTAAATTTGATCGCCGAGCGCAAAGAGGCGTGGCTACAAAAAACGTGGTTGCAGACGATGATAAACTCGTCTCCCGATATGATCTGGTTTAAGGATATGGACGGACTGCACCTAGAGGTAAACGACGAGTTTTGCGAGGTCGTAAATAAGCCAAAAGAGCTCGTGCGGGGCAAGGATCACTACTACATCTGGGATATCCCAAAAGAAGTCTACGAGCAAACGGACTACGTCTGCGTCCAGACCGAGGACGACGTCGTAGCCGCGCGTAAGACCTGCCTTTTTGACGAGGAGGTTATGCGCGCAGACGGCAAACTAAGCAAGCTAAAAACATATAAGACGCCGATATTTGACGGCGAAACCATCATCGGCACCGTCGGCATCGCTCGCGACGTGACGAAAGAGTACGAATATCTGCAAAACATCGAACATCTAGCCCACTACGACCAGCTCACCGGATTAGCTAACCGCAACCAGCTAGACGCATTTTTGGGTAAGCTAAAAACCACGCACATGAGCATACTTTATATGGATTTAGACCGCTTTAAGCAGGTAAACGACGAACACGGACACCAGGCGGGCGATAAGGCACTAGTCGCGATCGCGGAGCTGATAAAGGAGATTTTTGCCGACGCGGTGAACGTACGCACCGGCGGGGATGAGTTTATTTCGATATTTACCGACGGCGCGAACATGCAAAGTATCGCACCTCGCGTGCAAATTTTGATCGACCGATTTTTTAAAATTTGTCAAGAAAATCCGCTATTTAACGGACTATCCGTGAGTACGGGTATAGCAGAAGGACAGATCGGGCACAGCTCGTTTGACCTGCTACTTCAGCGCGCCGACGACGCTCTTTATAAAGCTAAACACGCGGGCCGCGGTACCTACTGCATAAATCCCTGGGAAGACTTTGAGCAAAAATAAATTTACGCTAGCGTTTGCCGGTCGGTAGCGATGCGACACGAATTTACGGCGGCTCGTTAGCGCCTCTACCCCCCTCGGCGACCGACCGTAAATTTGATACCGCTTCTTATCTTATACTCTAAATTTTATTCGAATTTTGCCGATATCGTTAGAAAGCCAAATTTTAAAAGGATTTTAGATGATAGGCGGCGTAAACGGATTTAACGCAAATGCAAATTTCGATTTTAGCGGCGCTCGCGGGCAAAATTTAAAAGTGCGCGAGGAAAAAGAATCTGCCAATTCGGCCTCAAATTTAAGCTTGGCACAGCCAAATTTAACGGCACTGATTGATTATGACGCTCTTGATCCAGATAAACTAGA
>CALISV010000318.1 GCA_938041615.1 uncultured Campylobacter sp.
CCCGTGCCGGCCGAGCATTTGTCGTTCATGATGAAGTCCGTAGGCTTGCCACCTTCTATTTTGATAGCCTTGGTGTCCTGCCCGCCCACGCCCTCTACGGTGCAGTCCGGCTCAAACAAAAAGTGCGCCCCAAGGCCATGGCATAAAATTTCGCTCATGCTAAGCTGCGCGTAGTCCACGCTGACGCGCCCGTAGCCCGTAGCCGTCACGAAGCCCCCTGCGTAGCCTTTTTGCTCTAAATTTTGCTTGATCTGCCTAGCGACTTTAACCGCGCTAAAGCCGCTGGGCAGCAAAAACAGCTCGCAAAATTTGCCGCACTCGTTCATAACGGCGACTTTTGATGAGGTTGAGCCGATGTCGATACCGATAAAATACATACTTTGATCCGTAAAAAATCTTTCCGGCACGCGGAACTTTGTTAAATTTGAGCGCAAATTTGGGCTCAGGTTTGTGTAAATTTGCAGAAACTATAAATGAAGATAAATTTATGCAAATGTAAATCGCGACCGCGATCTGCTTTGGTTGACATTATAGCCAAAATCGGTCATAAAAAGCGAGGGAAATTTGAAAAAATATTATTTTGCGCATTAAATTTGAGATTTTCTATGCGGGAATGAGGGTAAATTTGACGACGGAATTTTAACGTACGGCGTCAAATTTAAGGTAGGTTTTGAGCTGAGCGACAAGCAAATTTGATGGTCGTGAGAGACGAGAGCAGACTATCAAATTTGGCTGGCGCAGTATGTAAGCTTAGCCCGATCAAAAACGGGCTAAAATGCTAAATCCTACTAATCAAAAAGAGCCAGCTTACCGATAAACCTCGCCGTCGATGATCGCCATAGTTTTGTTATCTTTACTGCGCGGCAGAGTGTAGAAAAAGCTGTGGCGAACGACCGTACCGTCGTCGTATTTGAGCGTTAGCTCGCCTTGATCGAGCGTGTATGAGCCCTCGTCGCTGTGCGATTTTGAACTGCCCCCGTCTATGCTGCCGCCTGGGGTACCCGAGGTTGCCATAGCATACGACGATCCGCCCGAGCTAAAGCGCCCTTTGCCGTCAAAGCAGTAGTATCCGCTCACGCCTACGCTCACCGTATCGCTGCCACCCGACCAGCCGTACAGGGACGACGAGCTGTCCTTGCGAAACGAGAAGCACTCTTTTGGCATTTGGCTTGAAATTTGCGCCTGAAACATATAATACCCCGTGCCGATGGAGTTCCACAAAAAGGTGCAGTCGTCGTTCTCGCAGTAGTAGCTCGTGTCGTAGTCGTCGTTGCTAGTTATCGTTAGGATGCCGTCTTTGACCTTATATGTGCCGTCGATACGCGTGCGCCAGTCGGGCTTTTCTAGGCGGCTCGCGTAGGTGCCGTCGTCGCGTAGGTAAAAGGAATAATCCTCGCTCGTGTTTAAAAGCATGTTAAATTTCGTACCGCCAAATACCCCCGAGCCTTTTTTGCTCGCCCCGGCGCTACTATGTTTGACGCTAGAGTCCTTTGCGGGTTTTGCGGACTCGCCCGAATTTGAGTTTGACTTGTTTGCTTTTGCCTGCGCGCTATTTGCGCTTTTTTTAAAGACGAACAAGACCTCTTGCCCGTCCGCGACTTGTTTGTATTCGAGCATGCCGTCTTTTAGCCAAAACTCGCCCAGCCCTTTAGCGCTAAGCGCGTATTTGCCGCCGCCTAGACTTTCGTAGCCGCTTTTGCCTGCGCTATTGTTGCACGAACCGTCCGGATTTACGCCCACGATGCCTACCGTCGCTTCATCGCCGCCGATCTCAAAAAACGAGTCGCCGAAGCACTTTTGCCCCGCGACTTTAAAGCTCTGCCCCTGCGCCTTTAGCGAGACTAGCTCCCATCTGCCCTCGATCTCGCTTAAATTTGACCCGCCGGGGCTTGCTTGATTTAGAGCGCCGTTTACGATGCCGGCTAAATTTACCTCGTCTTTTTTAAAGGTAAATACGATCTCGCCGCTGTCCGTGCCTTGTTTGTATTCGAGCGAGCCGTTATTTAGCCGTAGCTCGCCGCCGCCAAGCGAGTATCTGCCGCCGCCTAGGCTTTTTAGAGCGAAGTTTTGTTCGGCTTTTTCGCATGAGCTGTCGCCCGCGCTACTTAGGCTTAGGCGCGCGCTATCGCCGCTAGCCTCGATAAAAGAGTCTTCGAGGCACTTTTGTCCGGCCGTTTTAAACGTTTGCCCCTGCGCCGTAACCGAAACGATGCTCCATCTGCCCTCTATCTCGCTAGCGCTTAAATTTAATCCGAGGCAAAGCGCTGCGAGGATTGCAAAAAAATTAAATTTAGCCATATTTTTCCTTTCGTAAATTTTTTTAAGCCGTCTGCGGCGGTTTTGCCTTCGGCTTTTTGTTCTCAAATTTGCCCTGGTTTTACGCCGATGGGTTGCTATTCGTCCAAAAAATGTATCACGCCGTCGACGACCGCTCCGCCTGCCTTGCCTTCGCTAGTAGGCGGGATATAAAAAAAGCTATGACGCTGCGTCCGTCCGTCGTCGTATCTGAGCGTGAGCTCGCCCGCGTCTAGCGTATATGAGCCCGCACTACTGCTAGATCTTGTTCCGCCGCCGCCCACATTGCTCATGGCGGCGGAGGAGTAGGCCCAACTGC
>CALISV010000319.1 GCA_938041615.1 uncultured Campylobacter sp.
GAGCTTTGGGGCGAGGAAAAGGCGATGTATGAGATGTTTGGCGGGAAGATTTAAATTTAAGCGGGTTAAATTTGGCTCGTAAAAAGGTCAAATTCTAGCAAATCAAAAACATGCGGTCAAATTTGAAATTTAACGCCGTAAAGATACGGGTTTTGCAAACGGCAAACGAAGTCAAATCAAAAACGCGCGTATGAGCCAAATCTAAAATTTGACGCCTACAAGCGGCTTAAAAACTGCAGCCAAAAAGCTAGCAAAGCGTCAAATTTTAAATCCTCAAAAAAACAAAAACAAGCCCTTAAATTTAAAAAATCAGCCGCGCAGGCCAAATTTAACCCACGCGGCTAAGCTGGTTTATTTTATTATGCCAGCTTTTTTAAACTCAGCCTCAGCAGCCGGGTGCAAAGGCGCAGAAAGCCCCTCTACTAGGCTCTCTTTGGTAACCGACGCGAGTGCGGGGTGCAGGCTCTTATACTCGTCAAAGTTATCCAAGATAGCCTTCACGACCGCAGCCACCGCAGTGTCGCTCATGCCTTTATCCGTGACCAGGACGGCTTTAACGCCGATACTGTTTACGTCGTGATCCACGCCCTCATAGGTGCCTTTTGGTATCGTACCTTTGGCAAAATACGGCATCGCAGCTATCATCTTATCCACCTGCTCGCCCTCGATGTTTACGATGTCGATAGGTAGCGAGTTTGCCGCGTCGGTGATGTTAGCCGTCGGATGGCCGACCATGTAGAAGTAACCGTCGATTTTCTTATCTTTTAGCGCGTGCGGGCACTCGCCGGCAGTGAGCACGCCGTGATGTTTTAGCTTTTTCTCGTCAAAGCCAAACGCTTTAAACACGCCAAGCGCGGTCATTTCATTGCCGCTGCCAGGGTTGCCGACGTTGATCGCTTTGCCCTCGAGGTCGTTTATCGAGCCGATACCGCTTGATTTTGAGACGACGAACGCGAGAAGCTCAGGGTAGATCGAGACAACTGCGCGCAGATTTTGATCGCCGTTTCCGTCAAATTTGCCCACGCCGTTAAATTTATCATAAACCACGTCGCTTTGGACGAAACCGAAATTTAGCTCTTTTTTTAGCACGTTATTTACGTTGTAGACGGAGCCGCCGGTTGATTGCACCGAGCATTTCATTTGCGGGTCTTTATTTACGAGGCGACATATCGCTCCGCCGACCGGATAATACGTACCCGTCATCGCTCCCGTACCGATAGATACGAACTCCTTTGCGCCCAGCGCAGACGCGAAAAGCAACCCGGCTAATGCCAAAGATGTAGTTTTCATTTAACTTCCTTTCAAAGAATTTTTCTGATTTTACTCTCAAAATCCGCATTTTGCGCATAAATTTCGCTCTTTTAACAAGCTTTTTCAAAAATTTGCGACTATTTTACACACTTTAGCCTTAGAAAAATATTTCTTAAGGTAAAATTTATATATTTTTTACAAGCGAAGTGAAAATCGTATTTTTATGCGGTTTTACTTTTAAATTTCTGGGCCGAGACCTGTACCTCGAAAACGCTAAATTTGGATTAGTTAAATTTGAGGGTACAGCTTTGATTTCTTTGTATAGGGGCTTAAATTTAGCATTTTCAGAGTGCGGATCTCGGCAACTCAAATTTGCAAATTTGAACGTAATAACGATAAGGCGAAGTATCGCGAGATGATTTTTCGAGTTTTGAAGCAAAATTGAGCGTGCGCTAGGCATGTAGCCTGCGGAGCGAAAATTTTGCAAAATCTCGAAAAAGCACTCAAAAGACGAGCCGCAAATCAGAATCAATCACTCAAAAATTCTGTGATTTTCTCCTCACACTCCCCGACACTGCCGCTAAATTTACTCTCAAACTGCGATCTATTAAACGTCCGTTGACGCTTAGCCAGCTGCGCCGTATGCGTGCAGATGAGCTCCTCCAGCTCGGCCTCGGTCTTGATCTCGCCTCGCAAAAACTCTCCGCACTCTTTTAGACCGACCGAGTTTAGCGGCTTTGGTCGCTGCGGATACCGCGCAAACAGCCCCCGCGCCTCATCTAGCAAACCCTGCTCAAACATCGCTCGCGTGCGCTCTTTGATACGACCTCTTAGCTCGTCCCGATCCCAGCTAAGCTCGAAAATCGCCAAATTTGACGCAACGGGAGCTAGGGTATTTTCGCGCAGATACGAGCTTGGAGTCTCGTCTCGCCCGCCAGAGCGCAAAAACGAGTAGATATCAAACCATTTTTGCAGTCGGTAGGTGTCATTTGCGCTAAATTTGGCGGCAAATTCGGGATCGAGGCTTGAAACTAGCCCATAAATTTGAGCATTGCTTAGGCCGCTCTCTACGCGCTCAAATTTGGGCGCGAGGCCCGATAGCAAAGCCTTTAAATAAAATCCGCTGCCGCCGGTTATAAATAAATTTTTACCATTTTTTTGCGCAAATTCGCGAGCCGTTTTATAAACCTCAAAAAACATACCGACGTCAAAATGCTCGTCAGGCATCAGCAAATTTACCCCAAAATGCCGCATTGAGGCCAGCTCGTCCGCGCTGGGCTTGGCGCTAGCGATATCGATAAATTTATAAACGCAAAGCGAATCAAGACTTAAAATCACTCCGTTAAATTCGCTTGCTAGCTTTAGCGCGAGCGCCGTTTTACCGCTAGCGGTGGTGCCGATGAGGGCGAGTTCTTTCATAAAAATGCCTTAAAATTCGTGAATCTGCTCAAATTTTATCACAATTTACGCTTTTATAAGATAAAATAAAGCAAAAATTTCAGGAAGATTATGCAAAAATTTATAAATATTTTAAAAGATATTAACGAACTGATCGTCTTTAAGCACTCGGTTTTCGCGCTGCCTTTTATCTTTACGGCGATGATAACGGCGAGCGCACAGGTAAACGGCACAGCTTGGTTTGGCTGGAAGCTGCTTATTTTGGGCGTTCTTTGCGCGGTTTCGGCGCGAAATTTCGCGATGGCTTTTAACCGCTACAAGGACGAGGACATCGACAAACTAAACCCGCGCACGGCAAATCGCCCAAGCGTGGACGGGCGTATCGGCAAGACGAATTTGCAGATTTTTATCGCGGCAAACGCCGCTATCTTCGTGCTTGTCGCCTATCTCGTAAACGAGCTTGCCTTTTGGCTGAGCTTTCCGATCCTGGCGGTGCTTGGCGGATATTCGCTTTTTAAGCGTTTTAGCGAGCTAGCGCACCTAGTCCTTGGCCTCTCGCTAGGCCTTGCGCCGATAGCCGGAGCCGTAGCTGTGACCGGCGAGATACCGCTTTTTAGCGTGCTGCTCTGCCTTGGCGTGATGTTTTGGGTGGCGGGATTTGACCTGCTTTATTCGCTTCAGGATATCGAATTTGACCGCGAGTACGGGCTTTTTAGCATACCTAGCGTTTACGGCGAAAAGGCTACGATGTTTATCTCGGCGATCTTTCACGCCACGGCCGTGATCTTTTGGCTACTTTTTGCGTGGGCTGGGGGACTTGGCGCGGCGGCGTATGTGGGCATTTTGCTTTGTGGAGGTATCCTAGTTGCCGAACACCGCATCGTTAGGCGGGATTTTAGCAAGATCGACCACGCGTTTTTCACGCTAAACGGCTATCTGGGCATACTTTTTTTCGTTTTCGTTTGGGCTAGCTTATGAGACTGGTTCCGGCAAATTTAGACATAGTTTTTGAGGAAGTGGGCGACCGCGAGAGCGAGTTTTTGCGCGAATTTGACAAGCTAAGCGGCAACGAGGACGATCCGCTAGGAGCGTGGATAAAGCGCGCCAAAGCAAAGGGCGACACGAAGGAAAGCGATCAGGTGATACTGACGCTGCTGGTCGAGCTTCACCGTAAATTTGACGAACTAAACGCCT
>CALISV010000320.1 GCA_938041615.1 uncultured Campylobacter sp.
TGCGCGTGCAGGCGATTTTCGGCTTCGGCAAAAATCTCATCCGCATGCGCTTCAAAAACCGCCTCGCTCACCTCGTACCCGCGGTAGGCCGGCAAGCAGTGCAAAAATATAGCGCGCGGCGCGGCTAATTTCATCAAATTTTCATCCACGCAAAAGCCTGCAAAGTCTTTTAAGCGCTTTTCTTTTTCGACTTCTTGTCCCATCGAGACCCAAGTATCGGTAGTGACGACGTTAGCGCCCGAGACGGCTTCTTTTACGTCCTGAGTTAGATAAATTTTAGCTCCCGAAATTTGAGCGTTTTTCATCGCTAAATTTACGACCTCGCCGTCTGGCTCGTAGCCCTTTGGCGTTGCGATCCTTAGCTCTAAGCCTAGCTTGCTAGCCAGCATCAGCCACGAGTGGGCCATGTTGTTGCCGTCGCCCACGAACGCCACTTTTATCTCGTCTATTTTTAGTCCGCATTCGACAGCCGTCATGAGATCGGCCATCAGCTGTGCGGGGTGAAATTTATCGCTAAGGCCGTTTATCACGGGCACGCGGCTAAATTTAGCAAGCTCTTCTAACGTCTCGTGGCGATTAACGCGAGCCATGATGAGATCGCACATTCGCGAGATCACGCGCGCGGTGTCTTTTATAGGCTCGCCGCGCCCGATCTGGATGTCGCTCGAGCTAAGAAACAGTGCGTGCCCGCCTAGCTCGTTCATCCCCACGTCAAAGCTCACGCGCGTTCTAGTCGAGCTTTTCTCAAATATCATCGCTAATTTTTGATCTTTTAGATACGGCTTAAAATCTCGCGCCTTGGCCTCTTTTTTTATCTGCAAACCCAAATTTAAAATTTCGATGATTTCGTCTTTGCTAAAATCGTTTAACGTAAGAAAGTGCCTCATATCGCTCCTTTTTGGTTAAATTTTACACTGTTTTCGCTTACGTAGCGTTTTATTCGGCTTTAAATTTTAAAATTTGCGCTACGTGCCGCGAAGTAAATTTCAAAAACCAAGTCCAACTGCTGCGAAATTTTAAAATTCCAAAATTCTTAAAATTTTACCTGCGCGAGTTTAAAATTTCCGCGATCTCTTTGGCGTGATAGGTGATGATCATATCCGCGCCGGCGCGCCTTATGCCTATCATCGTCTCCATCATCACGCGCTCGTAGTCGATGACGCCGGCTTTTGCTGCGGCTTTTAGTAGAGCGTATTCGCCGCTCACGTTGTACGCGCAGATCGGCAGCCTCGTCGCTTCGCGCAGATCGCGGATGATATCTAGATACGCCAGAGCAGGCTTTACCATCAAGATATCGGCCCCCTGCGCCTCGTCCTCCAGGCTCTCGCTCACGGCTTCTAGGCGGTTTGCGGGATCCATCTGGTAGCTTTTTCTATCGCCGAAACTTGGCGCACTCTCGGCTACGTCGCGAAACGGCCCGTAGTATGCCGAAGCAAATTTGGTCGAATACGCCATAATCGGCAAATTTTCATATCCGTTTGTATCCAGCGCCCCGCGCAAAGTAGCGATGATGCCGTCCATCATACCGCTTGGAGCGATCATATCGGCACCGTTTCTAGCGTGGATCAGCGCTTGTTTAGCGGAAATTTCTAGCGTCGCATCGTTATCGACGGTCTGGTGGACGTAGTCTAGGATGCCGCAGTGGCCGTGATCGGTGTACTCGCAAAAGCAAAGATCGGTTATCACGACTAGACCAGGGAATTTATCCTTTATCGCTCGAAGCGCGGTAGCTATGATGCCATCATCGCTTAGAGCGTCGCTGCCTACGCTATCTTTTAGGCTAGGGATTCCAAACAAAATAACCGCTTTTATGCCCAAATTTCGCACGATTTCGCACTCTTTTAAAATTTCGTCCAAACTCATCTGAAAGACGCCCGGCATCGAGCTTATCTCTTTTTTTATACCTTTGCCCTCGACGACGAAAAGCGGATAGATAAAATCGCTCGCGCAAACGCTAGTTTCGCGCACCATCTCCCTGATCGCGGGATTTATCCTGAGCCTTCTAAAACGTTTAAACATAATTTTCCTTTTACTTCGCTACAATTTACGCTTAGTGTAACATAATAGGAGTTAAAATTTTATGAATATCGAGCTTTCAAATACGGCAAATTTACCCTCTCGTTTCGGGATATTCGAGATAAAGGCATTTAAGGAGGGCGAGAAAGAACATTTAGCGATTTACAAAAAACCTTTCGGCGAGGTCGTAAACGTCCGCATCCACTCCGAGTGCCTAACGGGCGATGCGATCGGTAGCCTAAAGTGCGACTGCCGCGACCAGCTGGAAGCCAGCCTAAAATACATCGAGGAGCACGGCGGCATGGTGATCTATCTGCGCCAAGAAGGGCGAAATATCGGCCTACTAAACAAAGTAAACGCCTACCACCTGCAAGATCAGGGCCTTGACACCATCGAGGCAAACCATCAGCTAGGCTTTAAGGCCGACGAGCGCACGTACGAGATCGTGGATTTTATCTTGAAGCACTTCGGCATCGAAAAGATAAATTTGCTAACCAATAACCCAAAAAAACTGTCCGGGCTAAAATGCGTGCAGATCGTCTCTCGCGTGCCGATCGTCATACACGCGAACAAATTTAACGAAAACTACCTGCGCGTGAAAAAAGAGCAGATGGGGCATATGCTAGATGAAAATTGACCTGCCGAGGGATTTTGACGCGCAAACGGCGAAATTTAGCGAGATTTTGGCTAAATTTAACCGCGTGCACAGCCTAACTAGCTATAAAAATTTAAACGAGCAGATCGCTGACAGCATAGCTCCGCTTGAAATTTTCCCGCAAATTCGGGACGCCAAAATGGCGATTGACGTCGGTAGCGGAGCGGGCTTTCCGGCGATATTTCTCGCGATGATTTTAAGGGAGTGCGAGTGGCATCTCTTTGAACCAAGCCCGAAAAAATCGGCGTTTCTAAGCTACGTCAAGGCCGAGCTAAATTTAACCAACATCCGCGTAAAATCTTGCAAGATCGAAGACGGCGAGCCGTTTGCGGCGCAGCTCATCACAAGTCGCGCGCTGATGAAAACGAAAGATTTGCTTGGGATTTGCGACGGTTTTTTTGACGCGCAAACTCAAATTTTACTTTACAAAGGAAGCAGCGTGCAAAGCGAGCTAAAGGGGCTCAAAGCTCAAATTTACGGGCGTGGCAACCGAAATTACGTACTTATAAAGGGCGGCGATGTTATTTAAAATTTTGGCTTTTTTAGCGGTTTTAATCGCGATTTATTTGATATTTTTTAAAACCCGCGTCAAAAGAGGCGTAAAAGGCGGCGCAAAAAAAGAGGACAAAGATGCCGAAAATTTCGTCGAATGCAAAAAATGCGGCACCTTTATAGAGGCTAAAGACGCCGTAATAAGCGGCGGCGGTTATGTCTGCGAGGACTGCATAAAGGATAAAAAATGAAACTAATCGGCCACGAGCTAGTGCCGTACGAGCCGCTGTTTTGGCGCGAAAATGCCCAGCAGATCGAAGCAGGCAAGCAAAATTTGTTTAAATTTGACGCAGCAGCGATAAAGCGCGCGCAGGAGCTCGGCGCCCAGTTTGGCGTCGAGACGGAAAACTTAGACGAGATCATCGTCGCAAACGCAGCCGGAGCGAAATTTATCGTCGTGCCTCGCGAGCTTGCCGGCAAAGCGGCAAAGCTAGCGCAGGATTATCTATTTGACGCTCAAATTTGCGTTATCATAGAGAGCCAAAGCGAGCTAGCCGAGCTTAGCGAGACTGGCGCGGACGCCGCGATATTTAAAAACGCCGTAATAGGCAAGGATAAACGATGATAAAATTTCCGCCGCTATATCTAAAATTTTTAGAAGATATCGATGGCGAGGAGTGCGTGGACGTTTTTAACGAAGCGGGAGCGGGTGCGTATCTATACGGGCGCGCAGCTCTAGCCGAGCGAAACAAAACCTACGAAGTAGCGCTTTACGAGCCAAATTTTTATATGATAGGTCAAGATGGCGACCTGGGATTTTTTATAAAATTAAACTCGGACGGCGCTATTTATTTTAACGATCTAGGCGCGCTGGGCTCGGCTCCGATGCGCATAGCGGAGCGAGATATTTTCGCCCTCATAGAAAAGATAAAAGAGGGCGGCGAGATATTTTCGTAAAATTTATACGAGTAAAGGAAACAAATGGAACTTTTTAAAACCGCAT
>CALISV010000321.1 GCA_938041615.1 uncultured Campylobacter sp.
CGCACGCGCAACTGTAGTGACTTCAAGGTCTTTGATGTTTTCTAAAAATTGTTCCTGAGTATTTAACTCTTCCTTTATAGAATCAATATCATCTTTGATAGCCAAGTTTTGTCCTTAAATTTTAGTTATTGAAAGTTCGTAATTGTAGCATAATAAATATAAAACAGCATAAAAATCAAGGCAATTTGTGTTATAATGCGGGAAAATTTAAAAATTTGGCGAGGTTTTATGCAGATAGATGATACGTTATTAACCAAACTCGAAAAGCTTAGTTCGCTCAAAGTCGAAAGTGACAAGCGAAGGGAAATCGAAGGTCAGCTCAGTGAAATTTTGAGCTTCGCGGGAATACTGGATGAGCTTGATCTAAGCGCTTCTCAAGCGGTAGTAAGCTCTAGGGAAGGCGGAACTCCGTTAAGAGAAGACGTAAGCGTGAGCTCTGACGTGATAGAAACTATACTTAAAAACGCTCCAATGAGTAGCGAACACTTCTTTGTCGTGCCGAAAATTATAGAATAAGGAAATTTTATATGGAGCAAATAAGGCAAGAAACTCAAAATGATAGTTTAGAGCCCAAGAAGATAGACGTAAGCTTGGAGACGTTATTAAAAACGGTCGTCCACAATAAGGCCAGTGACTTACACCTTGTTGCAAGAAGCGAGCCGCAGATCAGAATAGACGGAACCTTGAGGCCGCTTGAGCTCGGCGTGCTAAAAGGGCACGATATACAAGATATCTGCTATGCGCTCATAACCGACGTGCAAAAAAGCGATCTCGAGGAAAATAGAGAGCTTGACTTCGCAATAGAGCTTCCCGGCGTTGGACGTTTTAGAGGAAACTATTACTATACTATGAATGGCGATTTGGCTGCCGCATTTCGTATTATTCCGACAGATATTCCGTCTCTTGACGACCTTAGAGCGCCTGCTATTTTTAAAGAAGTGGTAAAGCGCGAAAAGGGACTAATTTTGGTCACCGGACCTACGGGTAGCGGTAAATCGACGACGCTTGCCGCGATGCTAAACGAGATAAATTTAAACGAAAGAAAGCATATTATTACTGTAGAAGATCCTGTCGAGTTCGTGCACACGAATAAAAAAGGTCTTTTTTCTCATAGAAACGTCGGCGTGGATACCAAGTCTTATGCCAAGGCGCTCAAAAGCGCGCTTCGCGAAGACCCTGATATTATTTTGGTGGGCGAGCTTCGAGACAGAGAAACGATATCTACGGCTATTACGGCAGCAGAGACTGGCCACTTGGTATTTGGCACGCTGCACACAAACTCGGCTATTCAGACTATCAACCGTATTATAGATAGCTTTGAGGGTGGCGAGCAGCTTCAGGTGCGAAATATACTCTCGGTTTCATTAACGGCGGTTATATCGCAAAGCTTACTTCCTAAAATCGGTAGTGGACGACTTGCTATACACGAAATACTAATTAACAATAATGCTATCGCAAACCTTATTCGAGAAAACAAGGTGCATCAAATTTACTCCCAAATGCAGTTAAACCAACAAGTAACCGGTATGATGACGCAAACGCAGTCCTTAATGAAAGCTATTAGAGCAAATCAAATCACGAAAGAAATGGCGATGAGATATTCAACCAATCAGCAAGAACTCGCGCCATTGTTAGGTATGTAATGGATTTTGTTACTCTATTCGACGTAGTCGTCGTTTCATTGGTTTTGATACTGGGTATAAAAGGCGTAATAAGCGGACTAATAAAGGAAATTTTCGGCCTTATCGGCCTTATCGGCGGTATCGTTGTAGCTAGCAGATTCGGTGCTAGAGTCGGCACTCTAATAAGTGATAACATCTATAAGATAGAGGGCGATTCTGTTCTGTTTTTCGCTGGATTTTTGGCGACGCTTATCGTATTTTGGGTGCTTTGTCTAGGTATCGGCGCCTTTTTGTCAAAACTAGTCGGACTAAGCGGGCTTGGATTTTTAGATAAACTGGGCGGATTTATCATCGGAAGCGCCAAAATTTTCCTAGTTTTTGCGGTTTTAATAGTAACTATTTCAAACATTCAAGTCTTAAACAACAAAATAGAACCGTATTTTAGGGGAAGTAAACTGTATCCGATCTTGCTGGATACGGGCAAATGGATAATGAACGTGGATGTAAAAGGCATAGCAAGCGGAGTGGGAAATATCGAGACGCCGTTTGATGCCTCTATGCAGGAGCAAAGGCCAAATTTAGAGATAAATTCGACGATTAAGGAGTACAAATGATGATTGAGAATTTAGAATACGACGCGCTTCTTGAGAAATTTAAAAAAATTTTGAGAGATAACGGGCTAAAATACACGCAACAGCGAGAAGTTCTACTAAAGACGCTCTACAACAACGACGAGCACTTCACTCCGGAGAGACTTTATTTTTTCATTAAAGAGACCTATCCTGACTTAAACGTCGGTATCGCGACCGTTTATAGGACGCTAAATTTGCTTGAAGAGGCCGAGATGGTAACCTCTATTAGCTTCGGTTCGCAAGGTAAAAAATTCGAGCTCGCAACCAAGCCTCACCATGATCATATGATATGCCGCAGATGCGGAACTATCATCGAATTTGAAGACGCAACCATAGAAAAAAGACAAGCAAATATCGCAAAAGAGCATGGCTTTAAGCTAACCGGACACATGATGCAGCTTTACGGAGTGTGCAAAGAGTGCAATGCCAAAGAGGCAAAGGGCGGCAAGTGATATTTGAAAATCAACTGGAGATCCAGAGGCTAGAGACTGCAAACGAGCTAAGAGATGCCGGTATAAATCCATATCCGCATTTTTTGCGCCGCGATATGGATATAACTAAATTTAGGCTCAAATTTAAACATATAATAGACACCGAAGAAAAGAGCGCAGAAGGTCAGCTAGTAAGCCTCGCCGGACGTGTTAAGCTCATCAGGGATGCTGGCAAGGCGATATTTGCCAATATCGAGGATGAGGACGGCAATCTCCAAATTTACTTTAGTAACAAGACGCTTGATCCTGATTGGTTTAAGGTCGTAAAGAAAAATATCGAAGTAGGCGACATCATATATGTACGCGGGTATGCCTTCGTCACGCGAACAGGCGAATTTTCTATGCACGTTAGCGAACTAACTTTGGCGTCAAAGGCTATTTCGCCGCTTCCGGAGAAATTTCACGGACTAACGGACATCGAGACTAGATACCGCCAAAGATACCTCGATATGATAATGAATCCAGAGGTCAGAGCTGATTTTAAGCGCCGCTCGGTTATCGTTAGCACGATTCGCAGATTTTTCGAGGACAAGGGCTTTTTGGAGGTCGAGACTCCTATGATGCACCCGATCCCTGGCGGAGCTAACGCTAAGCCTTTCGTTACCTTTCACAACGCGCTTGGCGTCGAGAGATTTTTACGCATTGCGCCCGAGCTTTATCTAAAGCGACTCATAGTTGGCGGTTTTGATGCTGTCTACGAGATGAATAGAAATTTTCGTAACGAAGGCATGGACCTAACGCACAATCCTGAATTTACCAGCATCGAGTTTTACTGGGCGTGGCATACTTATCACGATTTGATGGGGCTAACCGAGGAGCTATTTAACGTGCTTCTTGATAAACTAGATATGCCTAAAATAATTGAATTTGACGGTATGCAGATCGATTTTAGCAAGCCGTTTAAACGCATAAGCTACAAAAAAGCGCTCGTAGAAATCGGCGGTCTAGATGAAGCAATCATCGGCGACAAGGATAAAATTTTAGCTAAGCTCAAGGCGGACGGCTTTGAGGCAAACGCAAAGCTTGATTTGGGTCATTTGCAAGCCGAGCTTTTCGATAACTACGTAGAAAGCAAGCTAACCGATCCGACGTTTATCATAGACTATCCGATTTCGATCAGTCCGCTTTCTCGCAGAAGCGATGCAAATCCTGATATCGCGGAGAGATTTGAGCTGTTTATCGCAGGGCGCGAGCTAGCAAACGGCTTTAACGAGTTAAACGATCCGATTGATCAATACGGCCGCTTCGCTTCACAAATCGAAGCTAAAAATGCAGGAGACGATGAAGCTCACGAGATGGACGAGGACTATGTGAGGGCTCTTGGCTACGCGATGCCTCCGACTGCCGGGCAGGGTATCGGCATAGATAGACTAGTGATGCTACTGACCAATAAAAAATCCATCCGCGACGTGGTGCTTTTCCCAGCGATGAGACCGCAAAAAAACGAAACCAAGGAGAATTAATGAGTTTGCAAAGTTACGATAAAGAAATTTTTGATTTAGTAAATTTAGAACTAAAACGCCAATGCGACCACCTCGAGATGATCGCGAGCGAAAATTTTACCTATCCTGAAGTAATGGAAGTAATGGGCTCGGTTCTAACCAATAAATACGCAGAAGGATATCCGGGACGTCGTTACTACGGTGGGACTGATGTCGTAGACATCGTCGAAAGCCTCGCCATTGAACGTGCTAAAGAAATCTTTGGAGCAAAGTTTGCCAATGTTCAACCCCACTCAGGTAGTCAGGCCAACTGCGCTGCCTATATGGCTTTGATTGAGCCTGGTGATACGGTTATGGGGATGGATCTAGCTGCAGGTGGACATTTGACTCACGGAGCTCCGGTGAGCTTCTCAGGTCAAACCTATAACTTTGTATCCTATAGTGTTAATCCAAAAACAGAACTCTTGGATTTTGATGCTATCTTAAAACAAGCTCAAGAAGTGAAGCCAAAACTCATCGTTGCTGGTGCTTCAGCCTACTCTCACATTATTGATTTCTCAAAATTCCGCGAAATTGCAGATGCAGTAGGAGCTAAACTCATGGTCGATATGGCCCATATTGCTGGTTTGG
>CALISV010000322.1 GCA_938041615.1 uncultured Campylobacter sp.
ATCACCGTGCTTCAAACTAAAGAGTTGCTCGAAATCGCGCAATCAAACGTAAAAACTCACGAGGAAATTTACTCTCAAATCAAAGATAGAACAAGCTCGGGCTTTGCTAGAGGCTCTGAGGAGAGACAGGCTGGCTCTCGTCTCACGCTAGCTCAGGCAAATTTGATCTCTCGCGAAAACAACTATAACGACGCTCTAAGCACCTTTGAGAAACTTTACGGCAAAGGAATTGCGGCAGAAAATTTAGTCGCTCCAAGCTTTGAGTTACCGCTACCGGGAAGCGAAAGTGCGGTATATAACATCGCTATGAAATGCAACCCGAGCGTACTTTTGCAAGATGCAAACATAAAAATGAATCAATCGGTCGTTAATGAGAAAAACGCCGCTTTTAGACCGAGGGTGGATCTCGAAGCCAGCGCAAATCACGAGAGAAACGATGTATTTTACGACGATTATAAAGATACCTCTTACGATGTTTTGCTAAGACTAAAATATAATCTTTACAACAAAAACTCAGACAAGCTAGAGAAAGAAAAAGCCGTCCTAGCCGTTACTGAGTCGTCTCACGGACTTGAGAGGGTAAAAAGAGAACTTTCGGAGAGCCTTAAATTTTCGTGGCAGACCTACGTGCTAAATCAAAAAAGACTTGAGTACCTAAACGAGCACGTAAAATACGCCAAAGAGACGCTTGATGCGTATAGAGACGAGTTTAGGATCGGTAGACGCGATCTTATAAATTTGCTTGACGCCGAGAGCGAATACAACAACGCTTTGGTTGAGATCGTAAATACTCAAAAAGAACTTTTATACGCTAAATTTAGGCTTCTTGATAATATGGGTATGATTACCGATAGTTTCGAGCCTGGATTTGCTAAAAAATATATCCAAGGCGCGTGCTCGATAGCCGAGGATCTAAGATAGTCTTAGACTAAAATTTAGATAAATTTTATGAAATTTGGCATAAGCGCGGGCAAATACAAGAGGGCGTTTTTAGCGAGCGCCCTTTTTGTGTTCGCGATTTTTGCGGGAGGCGAGTTTATAAAAGCCTCCACCTATGACAAGATCGCTAAAGTTTACGGCCAAAACGCCAAAAAAAGAGTGGTTGCCCTAAACGAGCTCATGGTGAGCTTAAAGGACGCCACGGAGCAAGAAAAGCTCGTAAAAGTAAATGATTTTTTTAACCGCTTACAGTGGAAAGACGACAGGGAAGTTTGGGGACAAAAAGACTACTGGGCTACAAGAATGGAGTTTTTGGGCAAGGGCGCCGGGGATTGCGAGGATTTCGTTACGGCGAAGTACTTCACCCTAAAGCAGCTCGGCGTTTCTACGCAAAAGCTTTATTTCACTTACGTAAAAGCGCTTGATTACAACCAGGCGCATATGGTTTTATCTTATTATGACAGCCCAAAGTCCATACCGCTAGTTTTAGATAATATCAACCCAAACATCAAAATAGCTACGCAAAGAAAAGATTTAGCGCCCGTTTATAGTTTTAACGGTGATTCGCTATTTTTATCAAAACAAGAAGGCTTGGGGCAGGCAATCCCGGGCGGAAACAAAAAACAAAATCCAAAATGGCTAAATTTAGTCGATAGAATGAAAGAGGACGGATAGATGACGCTTTTAAAACAAATAATGCTGGCGATAATTTCCTTTATGTTGGTTATTTTCGTAGCCGTCGGGATTTTAAATTTTACGACGACGAACGACTATATCTCTGCTCAGCTAGGCACTAACGCCAAGCACACGGCAAATTCGCTAGGTCTTGCCATAGCGTCGGTAGCAAATCCAAACGATTTATCCAGCATTCAAACGATGATAAATTCGGTATTTGACAGCGGATACTACTCGATGATAAAGCTAGCCGGAGTAGACGGCGAGACGCTAATAGAAAACTCGCAGCCTCTAGTCGTAAATAGCGTTCCCGAGTGGTTCGTAAAAAACGTAAAACTAGAAGCTCCGGTGGCGCAAAGCGAGATAATGCTCGGTTGGAGCAAATTCGGCACTATTTACGTGCAAAGCAACACCGGTATCGCCTATTACGAGCTTTACAACATAGTTAAAAAGGTATTTTTCGTGCTTTTCATGATGTCGCTATCGGCTCTGCTTATTAGCTATTTTGGCGTAAAGATAATTTTTATCCCGCTCAAAAAGGTTCAAAAGCAAGCCGAAGCCATACTGCAAAACAGCTTTATTTTACAAGAAAAAATTCCTTTTACGCTCGATATTAGGCAAGTTGTGCTTGCGATGAACGTGATGATAACACGCGTCAAGGACGTGTTTGAGCAAAGCGCTAAGACGCTAAGCAAATACGAAGAGCTACTTTATAAAGACGAAGAAACCGTACTTTTCAACAGAAGATATTTGCAAAATAACTTTAAAGATTATATCTCGAGCGAGGAGTATTCAAGCGGCGCCGCATCGATGATAACTTGCAAAGATTTGCGAGATCTAAAACAAGAGATCGGCTTTAACGCGCAGCAAAAGCTTATAAAAACTATCGCGTCTATAATATCTCAAAACGCCATAGGTATGCTGAGGGCTAGGTTAAACGACGATGACTTTATGATCGTAGCCGCAAATTTAACGACGCAAAACGTCAAAGCCATAACCGATAAAATTTTACTAACGATACAAGAAGAATTTATCAAATTTAACGTAGATATGGACAAGCATCCGGTATTTGCTGCGATCGTGCCTTACGGACCAAAAACTCCGCTAAAAGACGTGCTCATAACAGCCGATATCACGCTAGCAAGAGCTAAAGAGGGCTCAAATTTCTCCTCTCTGATCTATAAGAGCGACAAAGAGATCATGCTAGGAAAAGAGGAGTATAAAGAGCTCATTGAAACCTCTCTTAAAAATGGTATGTTTAAATTTGCCGGACAAAAGGTGGCGTCAGATTTTGCTGAAATAGCGCACTGCGAGCTATTTATCAGACTCGTCGACGGCGAGGGTAGATGGCAGACGGCGAGCTACTTTATGCCGATGGTAAACGAGCTAAAGATGGCTGTAGATATCGACCTTTACGTTTTAAACAAATTTGCCGATATGCTAAGAGACGGCAAGCTTAAAAGCATGCAATACGCGCTAAATTTGGGCAAGGATATCTTAAACTCTACTCAGCACTTTACCGAGCTTGAAAATGCGCTCAAAAAGATAAGACGGTATGCGCCTGCTAAAATTTTTATCGAGATCCCGAACAAAGACGACATCGATGTGGCGGTTCTTGACGGACTTCACCAGAGATTGCGCGCGCTCGGCTTTGGTTTTGGACTCGATCACTTCGGATTTGACGCGAAAAGTATCGAAAGGCTCAATGCCGTTAGCCCTGATTACGTCAAAATCCCGGTGGCAAATTTGATAGACTTTTTGGGCGAGAGAACGTCCGAGCAAAGAAGCTCGTTTGAAGCGATGATGAGAAGCAAGGGCGTAAAAATCATAGCTATGGGCGTAGAAAACGAAGAGCAAGAAAAGAGACTGCATACCCTAGAAATCGACTATTTGCAGGGGATTTTCATATCTCAAATAGAAAATATCGGATAAAAAATGCAAGAAAAGAAAAACGACGAACTGCTTGATTGTTTGGTGATATTTACCAAACTGCACAACAACCCGTATACCGCCGATGCGCTGGTAGCTGGACTACCGACGAATGAAAATGAAGATATCGAGCTCTTTTCGCTTAACGGCTCGAAATCGCTTTTTACCAGAGCGGCTGCTAGAGCGGGGTTTGTTTCAAGTTTGGTAAATAAACGGATCGAGGATATTTCGCCTTTGGTGCTACCTTGTATCCTGCTTTTACGCGGCAAAAAGGCTTGTATATTAGAGAGTTTTGAAGGCAAAACGCACGCTAAAATCATAACTCCAGATATGCCAAACGGCTCAAATTTGATAGAAATCGAAAAGCTAAAAGAGGAATATCTGGGCTATAGCTACCTACTAAAGCGCGAGTTTATCCCTGAGGATAATAAGCCAAATTTGATAGATACGAAAACTAGCCACTGGTTTTGGGGTACGCTAAAGCGCTCTAGGAAAATTTACATCGACGTCATCGTGGCTAGCATAGTGATAAATTTATTCGTTTTAGCCAGTCCGCTTTTTACGATGAACGTCTATGACCGCGTCATCCCGAACAAATCCATGGAAACC
>CALISV010000323.1 GCA_938041615.1 uncultured Campylobacter sp.
TCGCTCCACGCACTCGACCGAGGCGTAGAAGGACTTTAGATCGATGACGGCGTAGGCTGGAGTTTGGGTTTTCATGGGTGATTAAATTTGCTTGCGCGCTAGGCGGAGTTAGAGAGCGGCTAGGCGGGCCAAATTTGACTCCGCCGCTGCAAATGCTTTTAAATTTAGCCTAAAACGCATCATCGATCGCTTGGCAGATGATATGCCCTATCATTATGTGCATCTCTTGGATGCGCGGCGTGTCGTTTGACGGCACGACCAAATTTAGCTCGCAAAGCTCGTTCATCGCGCCTCCCGTGCGGCCGCTTAGCCCGATCGTTTTGATACCGATTTTTCGCGCTAGCTCGAGCGCCTTTACGACGTTGCCGCTGTTTCCGCTAGTAGAGATCGCGATGAGCAGATCGCCCTCGCGGCCCAGAGCCTCTAGCTGACGCGAGAAAACAAACTCATATCCGTAGTCGTTGCCGATCGCCGTGAGCGCGGAAGTATCGGTCGTTAGAGCTATGCCCGCTAGCGCGCCGCGCTCGGTTTTATAGCGACCCGTTAGCTCGGCTGCGATATGCTGCGCGTCTGCAGCACTTCCGCCGTTTCCGCAAAGTAAAATTTTACCGCCCGCCTTTAGCGTCGCTACCGCCGTTTCGCAGGCTTTTTTGATATCAGCTTCCAGCACAAAGGTCGCCTTGATAGTGGCTAGATGTCCCTCTAGCTCGCTTTTTATCATCTCTTCAGTCTTCATTTTTTATCCTTTTTATCGTCGCGCTCGTGCTTTTGCCGGCCACGAACTCCACCAGCCGTACGTCTTTTACGACGCTGCTTCCCACAACCTCTTTACCTTCGTAGTCGGCACCCTTTACGAGCACGTCCGGACGCAGCTTTTCGATCAAATTTAGAGGCGTTAGCTCGTCAAATATCGTCACGTAATCAACCGCCCCAAGCGCCGCTAGCACGGTAGCGCGGTCAGCCTGCGAATTTACGGGGCGAGTGTCGCCCTTTAGCGCGCGCACCGAGGCGTCGGAGTTTAGCCCGACGACCAGTATATCGCCAAATTCCCGCGCCTTAGCGAGATAGCTCACGTGCCCAGCGTGCAGGATATCAAAGCAGCCGTTTGTAAAAACCAGCCGCTTTTCGCCGCGGTTTGCCAGCGTCGCGGCCAGTTCGTCCGCGCTTTTTATTTTCTCCTCAAAGCCTGCCGCGTTTTTACGGCGCACGAGCTCGTTTATCTCCTCAAAGCTTGCCGTGGCCGAGCCGACCTTAGCCACGACGACCGCAGCGGCCAAATTTGCCGTCTCGATCGCCTTTTTGATACCTTCGCCAGCACCCAGCATCACGCCAAGCGTCGCTAGCACAGTATCTCCCGCGCCCGTGACGTCAAAGACCTCTTTTGCCAGAGCGGGAAATTTAACCGCCTGCCCGCCCTCTAAAAGCGCGATGCCCTCCTCCGAGATCGTGATTAGCGAATGGGTCAAATTTAGCTCGTTTTTTAGCAAATTTAGCGCGGTAAAAAGCTGCTCGTCGTTTTCTATCTTAAAGCCCACGGCCTCGCCCGCTTCTTTTTTATTCGGCGTTAGTAGCGTGGCACCCTTATATTTCGAGTAGTCCGCGCCTTTTGGATCGATTAGCACGGGTTTGCCCGCATCCGCGCATGCCTTTATCAGCTTTTGGCACAGCGACGGCGTCAGCACGCCCTTGCCGTAGTCCGATAGCAGCGCGACGTCGTAGCTCTCTAGCGCGCGGGCGAAATTTGCCGCCAGCTCGTCCTCGCACGTTACGGCTTCGACGCTTTCTTTGTCTATGCGCACGACTTGCTGATGCGTCGCCATCACGCGGCTTTTTATCGAGCTCGTGCGCCCTTTTTCTCTTTTTATAAACTCAGCCCTAGCGCCCTGCTCGCACAAGATCCGCTCTATCTCGTCGCCCGTCTCGTCTTCGCCTAGTACGCTCATGACGCCAACTTTTACGCCCAATGAGAGCAAATTTAACACCACGTTGCCCGCTCCGCCTAGGCGTTTGGTTTCGTTTTTTATCTTTACCACCTGCACGGGAGCTTCGGGCGAGATACGCTCGCAGCTGCCCCAGATGTAGTGATCGAGCATCAGATCGCCCGCGACTAAAGCACGTACTTCACGCATTTATCTCTTCCTCGTATATCCTTTTTATCTCGGCTGCATAGTCTTTTATGCCCTCTTCCAGGCTAAATTTAGGCTCGTAACCCAGCGCCTTTTTAGTCGGCTCGATGTCTGCTTGCGTATGGAACTGATATGAGCGCGCGTACGGGTTTGGGATGTATTCGCAAGGCAAATTTGACCTCAGCTCGCGCTGCAAAATATCCACGATCTCTTGGAAGCTTCTTGCCGTGCCAGTTGCCGCATTATACACGCCGCTAGCAGCGTTTAGAGCGAGCAAATTTGCCTGCACGATGTCTTTTATATAGACGAAGTCGCGCTTGATTTTATCGCTACCCTCAAAGAGGCGCGGATTTTTCCCGCTCAAAATTTGCAGACCAAACTGCAGCACCATCGAGGCGGTTTTGTTTTTATAAAACTCCCTCGCGCCGTAAACGTTAAAGTATCTCAGCCCCACGACCGCTACGCACTTTTTGGCGTATTTTCGCCCCAGATCGTCCATTTTTAGTTTTGAAAAGCCGTAGACGTTATTTGGCGCTTCGCATTCGCCGACTCTTTGCGGGCTTTTTGCGTTGCCGTACGTAGCGCCGGAGCTCGCGTATATCATCCTAGCATTCGTTTTTTCGCAGATATCTAGCAGATCTTTAAAGCTATTTAGATTAGTCCTCATTAGCTCGCCTTGCTCGGTTACCGTAGTATCCGAGATCGCCGCCTCGTGAAATATCGCGTCTGGGGCAAATTTCTCGATCATGGCTAGCGTTTTAGCGCAGTTTATGTCGCCCTCGTAAATTTCGCCCGAAAAGCCGAGCAAATTTTTAAAATGCCCGAAGCTTTTTAGGTTTCCGTTGCTAAATTTCTCGTCGCTTCTAAATTTATCCACGGCGAGCACTTCTACGTCTTTTAAATTTTCATCGAAATAATGCGCCAAATTTGAGCCGATGAAGCCCGCCGCGCCCGTTATCGCGACCCTTTTTATATCTTTCATATTTTTCCTTCTTTTTTTAAAAACTCTAGCGCCTCAGCCACGCTTTTTAGCCGGTCGTCCAGCTTTAAATTTATCCCGACGCCAGCACTCTGCCCCGCCTGCACGTCGCTATCCTTGTCGCCTATCATGATTGAGCGCGCAAGGTCGATATTTAGCTCGTTTGCGGCCTTTAGTAGCATGCCTGGCTTTGGTTTACGGCAAAGGCAATCAGCCTCCGGCGCGTGCGGACAAAAGTAAATTTTCTCTATCTTTACGCCCTCTTTTTCAAACTCGCCCAGCATAAATTTGCAAAGCTCGTCAAACTGCTCCAGCGTGTAGTAGCCTCGCCCGATGCCTGATTGATTCGTCACCACGACTAGCGCGTAGCCAGCCTTGGCAAACTCTCTCAAAGCGGCGAAAATGCCCTCTTTAAAAACGAAATCCTCGCATCTATAAACATAGCCCGCATCCTCGTTTATCACGCCGTCGCGATCAAGAAATAGCGCCTTTTTGGACGCCATTTTAAACCCTGTTTTATCCATGCCTAAAATTATACAAAAAAAAGCTAAATTTAAATGAAAATCGCCGCCCGCGCCGCGCTAGAAACTAATGCTAAAAACTAATGTAAAATTTAGCTTTTAAGACTATAATACGCATGCAATTTTATCAAAAAGGATTGAAAATGAAAAAGCTTATCATTGTTTCAGGTGCAGCCGCATTGCTAGCGGGTAGCCTATTTGCCGCTGACGGCGCAACTCTTTACAAAAAATGCGCGGCCTGTCACGGACCGAAAGCGGAAAAAGTGTATCTAAACAAAGTTCCTGCACTTAACACGCTTTCAAAAGAAGAGATCGCCGAGAGCCTAAAAGGCTATAAAGCAGGCACTCTAGATAAATTTAAAAGCGCAGCTATGATGAAACCTATCGCAAAACCACTTAGCGACGACGACATCGCAGCTCTATCAGAGTACATCCCTACTCTAAAATAACCCTTTTCGGCGGAGTTTTTTCCGCCGATTTTTCTCTGCTTTTTATTTCGCGCTTCATTTTAGTAACTTTTTTATAAAATTTCTTTTCTTTTAAGCTTTTAGGGCTATAATCTCGTCTAAATTTCTATCAAAAAGGATGAAAGATGAAAATCTATCACATTGCAACCGCCGTTTTGGCGCTAAATTTATCTCTACTTGCGGCTGACGGCGCAGCTATTTACAAAAAATGCTCAGCCTGTCACGGCGAAAAAGCGGACGTAAAATACGCAAACAAAGTGCCTGCGCTAACTAGCATCAGCAAAGAAGACCGCATAAAAGCGCTACAAGGCTACAAAGACGGCTCAAACAACGCCTTCGGTATGGGTAAAGTTATGCAACTACATGCCAAAAACCTAAGCGACGAGGACATGACGGCTGTTAGCGAGTACATCGATAGCTTGAAATAATCTTTGCAAGCAGATTTCAAACGATCTCTGCGAAACAAATCATAAAAATCCCGTGCTTGGCTTGCATTTTTGGCAAGCCTTCGCTCGCTAGGCTCAAATTTGACTTTAAATTTGAGCTTTTTCTGCTTTTTAGAAAGAATAATTTTAATAGGTGCAAAGGCTCGCAAAATTTGAGTCAAATGCGGCGCCGCTGCACAACCAAGCCCGTAAATGAAATTTAACTCTTACTAGCTAGTTTTAACCGCACAAACGTCAAATTTGCCGTATTGAAGCCGCTTGTGATGTCCGCCGGTTTTAAAATTTTCACTCAGATTTACCGCCCTAGCGCGCTGTTTTGTGGCAGCAAATTGAGCTCCAAATTTGCTCTATTTTAAATTCTAGCGCAAATTTATCCGCTCAAATTTGACGCCTAATTTAACGGAGGCCAGCCAAAATTTGACGCTCAAATTTAAACCCACTATCCGTCAAATTTGCCCGCATAAATTCTGCTAA
>CALISV010000324.1 GCA_938041615.1 uncultured Campylobacter sp.
GCTGATACTTAAAAAGCCCGATGTCTTGCTACTTGACGAGCCTACGAACCACCTTGACGTTTATATGGTGAGATTTTTAGAGGATATGTTAAAAAGCTCGCGTCAGACGATAGTTTTTATCTCGCACGATCGCTACTTTATCGACGCGCTGGCAACTAGAAGCGTCGAGATCGAGGAGGGCGCGCTGGCGTCATTTGACGGCGGATACGCAAACTATCTAGCTAAAAAAGAGGAAATTTTAGCCAGTCTAGCTAAATCTCACGAGACGTTGCTAAAACAGCTAAAAGCCGAGGAGGAGTGGCTGCGCCGCGGCGTCAAAGCGCGTCTAAAACGCAACGAAGGGCGCAAAGAGCGAGTGCTAGCCATGCGCGAGGAGGCGAAGAAAAACCCGGGCGTGATACGCCGCGTTAGGCTCGAGCTTGAGCGAGCGAGTAAAAATTTTAACCAAACGCAAAGCGTAAACCGCAAAAAGATGCTATTTGAGATCAAGCAACTAAGCAAAAATATCGGCGGCAAGCAGCTTTTTAGCGATTTTAACGCCAGAGTACTGCAAGGCGAACGCATCGCGATAGTCGGGCGAAACGGTAGCGGTAAAAGCACTCTTATTAAAATTTTACTCGGGTTTGAAAAGCCTAGTAGCGGCGAGATCAAGCGAGGCGAGGTACGAGTGGGATACTTTGATCAGTCTAGAAGCGCGCTGGATGACGATAAAAGCCTCATCGAGACATTTTGCCCAAACGGCGGCGATCACGTAATGGTGCGTGGGCGAAATATGCACGTCTACGGCTACCTTAAAAATTTCCTATTTCCGAAAGAATTCCTCGATAAACCAATCGGCGTGCTAAGCGGCGGCGAGAAAAACCGCGTTGCGCTCGCGCTACTTTTTAGCAAGGAGTACGACGTGCTCGTGCTAGATGAGCCGACAAACGACCTAGATATCGCCACTATAAACATCCTTGAGGACTACCTGCAAAGCTTTGAAGGCGCCATAATCATCGTGAGTCACGACCGCTACTTCGTCGATAAGATCGCGCACAAGCTCTGGGCCTTTGAGGGCACGGCGATCGAGGTGCTACATCAAGAATACAGCGTCTATCTCGAGCTAGAAGACGAATTAGCCGAGCTTGGTAAATTTGAAGCAAGCCTAGCAAGCGAAGCCGAGCAAGCGCAAAAACAAAAGAGCAAAACCGGCGCGAAGCTAAGCTACAAGCAAACGCAAATTTTATCCTCGCATCCCGAAAAAATCGCCGCGCTAGAGGCCAAGATAAAAGAGCTAAACGCCGGCCTTAGCGATCCTAAAATCTATCAGCAAATCGGCCTAACCGCGCTTTATAACGACCTAGAAGCGGTCAAAAGCGAGCTTGAAACGCTAGAGAACGAATACTTTGAAGTCTTGGAAATCGCCGAAAATTTGGAGCAAATTTGAAAAAATTAACTAAAACAGGCAGAGTTAGCGCTCTAAATTTACGCACTATTAAGCGAGACGAGTTTATCGGCGCTAGTTTTGAGCTGGACGGGATTAAATTTAGCGGCGTTTTTTCGGCGGATTTTAGTCTAGAACAGGGCGACCTTGTACGCGTAAAGTACGAAAGAGACGGCTTTATAAATAGAATAACCCTGCTTGAAACCCTGGCTAAAAATAGCGAAAACAAGAGCATGACGGCAAAAATCATGAACATTGCGGTTTTTATCTCGCTGACGCTTCTTGCTCTTTGTATCGCGGGCGGAGTGATTTTTTCTTTGATTACGGGCAGATTTGAGATTCGCGATTTTACCGATATTATTCGGCTTATTTGTATTTGCTTCCTTGTTTGGTCGCTAGCTTACCATGCGATAGGAAAATTTAAAATTTTGAGGCATTTTGCGTAAAATTTGAGTTCGATAAACATCAGAGCTTCTAAAAATAGGCGGTACTTTGAAAGATAAAAAATTTATACTACTTTGCTTATTTGCGCTTTTTGCTGTGCTTTTTACGGTATTTTTCATGGTTTATGTCGCTAGCTACGAGGAGGAGAATGATTTTACCCAGATAGGTAACAGCGAATTTTACACTACGCCGCAGGGTAAAATTTACGCGCTCATCCCAAGCGGAGGCAAATTTGAGCTAAAGGGTGTGCGGGCGGATAAATTTAGGGTTTTCGCGCCCGGCGGTTACCGCGGCCGAAATGTCGGCGCCGATGAAAGTGCCGTCTACTGCGGCAATCTCGCGATGACCGGGCTAGATCCGGCTCGCACTATGGCGATTGGCAACGGATATTTTACGGACGGCGAGATTAGTTATTTTTGCAGCGATACAGGCGAGAGAAACTACGAGCTAGGCGGCTTTAGTGAGGCGGTTCAAACCGTGGCGTACGCGATACTAGGCGCTGATAAACCGCAAAGCTATATTTATAAAACCGAGCGCGTTTCAAGCGCAAATTTAGCCCCTATTTTAGATTTTGGATTTGCGGCGGAAAAAGCGGCTTTGCGCGGCGAAGGTGGCAAGGTATATTTTGAGGGCAAGCAGCTAGAGGGCGCAGACGCCAGGGCGCTAAGATACGTGCTAGACGCGCGCGGACGAACTAGCGATTTTTACGTTACGGACGGGCGAAATGTCTATTTTAAAAGCTCGCGGCTCGCGGTCAAATTTACGGCAGAGCTGCACGAGGCGGCATATTTTAACGGCGTGCACTATCTTTTGGAGCCCGTTAGCGGCACGGTTTATGCGGACGAACATGAGTTTGCGCCCA
>CALISV010000325.1 GCA_938041615.1 uncultured Campylobacter sp.
GAGCTGTTGCGGTACTTTCAGGCGAACAAAATCACCGTGGAGGACAAGACGAAATTTATGCCACAAGCTCAAAGATCTGCGATATTTTTCGAAGACAAACACGAGGTTTGGAGCGACGATCCAAACGATACGGAAATACCAAAAGACGACTGGAAGCGCAAGATGAGGCGATTTTTTAGTTTGGAGTAAAATTAGGCTTGAGTTTTTTGTCAAATTTGCATATAAAATTGCTTTTAGTTGGCGCGCGGCTTTTGCCTCTTAAATTTTCTTTTATCAAATTTTCCGCTCAAATTAGCCCCTAGCAAACGCAAATTTTACAAATAAAATCATCTTTTTATCTCCAAATTTATCTTACCATTTGTCTCTGAAAATTTATATTCCAGCTCGTCTGAGCGATAGGCTATGCTTTTGTTTTTGCAAATTTGCTTCTCGCGGGAGGCTATCTTTTCTAGCATCGGCGGTAGTTCCTTGGCGATCAAAAGCTTGATAGACATCTCTAGGCCGTGCGTTAGTTTTTTGAGAAACCTGTCGTCAAGCTCGCTCTCGTCTTTTATCATATGCAAAGTTGCGTCAAAGCCGAGTTTGCGTAGCTCCTCGTAGAGCTGTGATTTTTCCTCGGGCGACGCGCAGTGGTCGTTTACGGCGCAGTGGTAGCCGACATAAATAGGCTTTGGATATGCGCTTTGGACTTTTAGATGCGCGGCGTCTAGGGCGTTTCGTATATCTTCGCGCGCCTGCGAGAAATATCGAGGCGAGGATTTATCTAGTAGCGTCCACATCGTTTTGGTAAAGACGTAAATTTTGATATTTTTAAAATATATATCGGTCGAGTATTCTCGAAATTTGAGATAATCCGCCTCTTTGCCTAGGCCTATGAGCTCCCAGTTTAGCTTCGCGTAGCTGCTGTTGTCGATGAGGCCGTCCACGAGCCACGGAGCAAATTTAGCTGCTAAGGTGTTTATGTAGGCTCCGTGCGAACTGCCGACTAGGACCACGGGCAGCTCGTCTATATCGGTCGCGGATTTAAACGGCGGATCTGCCTTGATAAAAAGCGCGGCATTTATCACGTCTTGAGCCTGCATAACGCCGAAATTTTGATACTCGTTTTTGGTCGGTTGCAGCGTTACGGATATTTCTAATTTAAAATCGCTCGGCAAACCGCCGCTTGCTTTTATATTGCCCAGATAGGTATCTAGCACCAAAAGCTCGCCGTAGCTGATATCGTCTGGGATTTCTATACCGATTTTCGAGCATTTGTTTTTAAAGATAATTTTGTCTAAATCGTTTAAAAAATAGGTCGCCCCCGTTTGCGGCCTGTTGCCGATGCAGTGGTAGTTCGGACTCGCTACCGCTACGCCAAATTCGCTCGCTACGAACTGCGCTAAATGCTCTCTATAGTTTTCGTTCGCATCTCCGCCAAGACCCGGCACTATAAAAACTAGGGCTCTAGCTGGCTTTTCGTCGTCGTAGCAGAGCTTAAACTCAAGCAACGAATCTCGCTTTATGCCAAGCTCTACGTCGTCGCAGGATGGTATCTCGTATGTTTGGCTAAATTTGATAAATTTTAATGACCGATTGGCGTTTTTGTGTTGATTGTTGTTGGGTTATGAAATTGATTTAAATTTTGATAGCAATCTATCTGTTAAAATTATTTTTTGTAGCTTTCGCCGCCGAATTTTAACAGCGCCGAGCCCCAAGTAAAGCCGCCGCCGAATGCGTCCAGTAAAAGCAAATCGCCTTTTTTGAGCCTGCCCGCTTCGTATGCGTCGTTCATTGCCATAGGTATAGAGGCTGAGCTTGTGTTGCCGTATTTTCCGACGGTTACGACGCACTGTTCGTTTGTAAAATTTAAGCGCTGCTTGACTGCTTCGATGATGCGTAAATTTGCCTGATGAGGTATAAAAAGATCGATTTTATCGCTTGAAATTTGATTTTTTTCTAGGATATCTACGACGTCTTTAGTTAGCGTCTGAACCGCGATTTTAAATACTTCATTGCCCGACATCTTGATAAATTTCTCTTCGCCGCCTGGAGTTATGAGCAGGTTTGCGTAGTTGCCATCGGCTGCGGTATGAACGTCGATGATCTCGTTTTCTTCGGCTGCGCTTACGACTGCTGCACCCGCTCCGTCGCCAAATAGTATGCAAGTCGTTCTGTCCGTCCAGTCGACGATCTTACTTAGTTTTTCGGCTCCGATTATCAATACGTTTTTTTTGCTTCCGCTTTCAATCAGTGATTTTGCAAGCTCAAGCAGATAAATAAAACCCGTGCATGCCGCGCTTATATCAAATGCCGTAATGGCATTTATGCCTAAATTTTTAGCGATCTTGCACGCCGTTGAGGGCATACAAAAGTGATCGGGCGAGATGGTCGCGCAGATAACAGCGTCGATATCTTTTGCGGTCAAATTTGCTCTTTCAAGCGCTATTTGTGCCGCTTTCGTGCCAAGCTCGCTTGTGTCCTCATCCTGCGCTATGCGTCTTTGGCTGATGCCGGTGCGTTTAACTATCCATTCGTCGTTGGTTTCCACCATTTTTTCAAGGTCGAAATTTGTTAAAATTTTAGGCGGAGCGTATGCGGCTATGGATATTAGCGAGGCTTTTGGCATTAAATTTTTCTTTGTAATTTCATTTTGCGAAGTGCGAAAGCTCGTCTTCGATGACTTTATTTATATCGGAGTTTGCGAATTTTAGAGCTTGAAATATCGCGTTTTTGATAGCTTTTGGGGTGCTTTTACCGTGGCTTATTATGACGCAGCCGTTCACGCCAAGTAGCGGTGCGCCACCATATTCGTCGTAATCAACTTGCTGTTTTAGAGTTTTAAAAACTTTTTTCATGAGAAGCGAGCCTGCTATAGCGACCGGGGATTTTTTAACATGTTTTTTGATGATTTTAGTTATCGCGTCAGCTACGCCTTCGCTTGTTTTTAGTAGGATATTTCCGACGAATCCATCGCAAATAACGACATCGACGCTTCCGTCAAAAACCTGATTTCCTTCGACATTGCCTACGAAGCTGTCGAGTTTTGAAATCATTTCAAAGGCTTCTTTCGTAGCCTCGTTGCCTTTACTGCTCTCTTCGCCGTTAGACAAAAGTCCTAGTTTAGGGGATTTTATTTTTAAAATTTCTTTTGCGTAGGCTTCGCCCATTATCGCAAATTGAAATAGATGCTCCGGCCTGCAGTCTACGTTTGCGCCGACGTCCAAAACTAGCGTATTGCCGCCGGTTACGTTTGGCATTAGCGTCGCTATCGCCGGGCGCGAGACGTTTTTAAGCCGTCCGACTCGAAGCGTGGCAAGACTCATCGTAGCTCCGCTGTGCCCTGCCGAAACTACGGCCATAGTTTGTTTATTTTTAAGTAGATCGATAGCCTTAAAAATACTGCTTTCTTTTCGCTTTAACGCATCGGTGGCGCCGTCGCTCATAGAAACGACCTCGTCGGCTTGAATAAATTTTACGTATTGTTTTAAATTTTGCGGAACGAGGCTTTCTAAAATTTTCGTATCGCCTACCAAAACGGCTTCAAATTTTACTTCTTTTAAAGCCTCGATCACGCCGCCGATAATAGGTTGCGGACCGAAGTCGCCGCCCATCGCGTCAATGCAAATGCTGGTCATTTGTATTAATACTCTCCGGTAGTTTTATTTACGCGGTGAGGCATTTTCCATGAGCCGTCTTTATCTTTTACGGGAACCGGAAGCGTTACTTTGTAGTGCGTTCTTCTCTTTGCCGCGCGAGTATGACTTACTCTTCGTTTAGGTACTGCCATTTTATTCTCCTTTATAGATTTTTACATTTATCACAATAAAAATAATCGCTCTTAAAAGCTTCTATTTCACTTATTAATACTTCTTCTAAATTTATAAAACCGTCAAAAAACTCGACTACATCGTCAAGGTTTTCTTCTT
>CALISV010000326.1 GCA_938041615.1 uncultured Campylobacter sp.
CGCTTTCAATACACAAGACGTTTCAATCCCCTAAATCGGGGAAATTTGAATCAAATAGTCTAAAAAACGCATTAAGATTAACAATGAGTTTTTAAAGAACTATTGAGAAACGCCATTATATCATATATAGCTAAAAAGTCCGAGAATCTAGCTAAATTTTAATTTCAAATTCCTAGCGTTTTACTAAATTTATGCTTAAGATAATGAATTTTAGGTAGTTTGCAAGATATCAAAAGTCCGAGAATCTATTTTCAAAAATGAAATTTTAGTAGATTTTCGAACTTTTGCTAAATTCGTTAAATTTAAATGCCCTATAATAGGGACTTTTAAACAGGCTAAATTTTAAAAGTCCGAGAATCTATTTTTTAGAAGTATTAAATTTGAGGTTTTCGGACTTTTTGAAACTTAGTAAAATATAAAAGTCCCTAAAATAGGGCTTTTTGAATTTTATAAAAGTTCGAGAATCAAATCCCTAAAAAAGGGAGTTTTAGATATATGTATCTGAGATATGAAATATCTTTGCTTCTCCTAAGCTTTCGCTTTTAGCCATGCAGGTTTTGCAGAGGCGGTAGAAAAGGACTTTGTCTGTTTTGGGATCGATAATTCGGGCAATGCGGTCTTTTATGCAGATGTATTCGCGGTCGCGAACGTCAAGCTCAAAAACCGAGTAGTTGGCGCGCCGTCCGTAGCTCTCTAGCAAGGCAGCGAGTTTGTTTCGGCGTTTGGTCGCGCGGACGTCGTAGCAGATGATTAGATTCACTGAAATCTCCCGATAAAGGGCTTGTATTTTTCATTTTGCGTTACGGCTCGCTTTAGTGCGTAGGCTTGCTTATCTATGATATCCTGCACTTTTAGCTCCTCACCCCTATACTCGGTATGAGTAAAGAGCTTTTCGTTTACGTTTTTAGCGATATTTTGCCTGGTCGCAGCGGATAAAAGCCCGCCCTTTATCTCAAAAGGCTCGTTTTTGTTTATCATCGAGATAACGGCGCGATCGACGATAAAGGCGCGAAACTCCTCGATGAGATCGAAGGCTAGAGTGGGCTTTTGTTCGTCTAGAGCGTGCAGATACGAAACATGGGGCGATAGGCCTGCTGCGGCGATGGATTTTAAAATCTTTGAGTAAAGGATCGCATAGCCGTAGTTTAGAGCGGAATTTACGACGTCGGTAGCGCCCTGCGTCACCCTGCCGCTAAAGCCGAATTTATAGTCGATAGCTTTTGCGATAGCCTGCCAATAGGCATTTGCCGCACTACCCTCAAATCCCAAAAGCTCGTTTACGCTAGCGGCATTTGGCACGCGAGATTTTAAAATATCTTGTATCGTTTTGATTTCGCAGGATAAGTTTTTGTGGTATTTGTCGAGGTATTTTAGATAGTTTATCTGGTTTTTGAGCTTGCCGATGATGAACTGTTGAGCGATACGAAGCGGTCTTTTGGTCTTTAGTAGCGAAATTTGCGAGGCGGCGGTTTTAGAGATGGCGGAATTTGCGGTAAAGAGCGTAGCGTAGCTGAGATTGGTCTTTTCGTCGATGAAATTTATGGAGATTTTGCGCTTGGCGCACTCTTTGATGACGGCTGAGCTTAGCGAAATTTGGGCGTTTATGATGATTTGGGTTATTTGATTTACGGGAAATTTATGCTTTATGACGCCTTTGTCTTTTAGAACGAATTTGCCTTGAGATAGGGCTAGAAAATAAAACGGCGTCGTGATGTGGATAACGGAGCTTTGCGAGAAGGGTTTTAGATACTCTCTTTTCTTTGCTTCAAGCGCGTTTTGGACGGATTTTACTGCGGGACGTTTGGCGTTTTTATAGTAGCTTATGATTTTGGCTTTTTTGGCGGTTTTGCCTAGATCGTACGGGAAATTTACCGACGAGAGGGCATCGGCTATGGTTTGTTTGTCCGTATTTTTTAAAAATCTACGCGTTAAATTCGTCAAAACTTCGTCAAAACGCATGCCAAATATCTCGTTTTGCGGCGGCGAAAAAAGCTTAAGCGAGATAGCCTTTAGATGGTGAACGTAGGCGTTTAAATTTTCTACGCTTTGGCTTATCGTCGGCTTTTTAGCCGAGCTTGCTAGTTTGGCTAGTATGCGATCAAATTTTGCTTCGCCTATGCTTAAATTGGTGCCTTTAAAATTTACGCCCAGAAACGTAAACTCGCTATCTTTGCCGTGAATGGACGTTTTGGCTTCGTTTAGGGATAAATTTACGGTTTTTAGAAAATCTTTTAAGCGCGCGAGCCCTTGTTCGGCGGCTTCTTGTGAGGTAAAAAACACGACGAAATCATCGGCGTATCTGACGAATTCGGCGCCGCTTTG
>CALISV010000327.1 GCA_938041615.1 uncultured Campylobacter sp.
AGATACCGCCGCGAAATAAGCGACGTCGTGAAGTGGGTTTATTGATTTGGTAGCTATGCAAATTTAATGTGGTCGGCGCGATACTTACGCGGTTTTGGCGCCGGCAGGTTTTTAAATTTGAGTCTTGCTGCTCAAATTTGACGCAAATTTAAATTTTCCGAGGCGATGAAAATAAAAAACGAACCGATAAAATCTACGTCGGTAGAGAAAGCGTGCGCACCGCAGACGACGTAAAGGCGCCAAGCGCAGTTTGTGTATACGTTCTAGCGATTTTGACGATTTTGTGGCAAAGCTTTGCGGCAAACTGCCGTTTGACAAGCGGTCGCGCCATCTAGACCGGCCGTAGCAAAATAGAGATGGCGCCAGGGGGGGGATATAGGGTAAAGACGGCCGAGCGATTATTTCGCGCGATATTTTATTTTATACGAGCGAGCATTTGGCTACGCTGCACGGCAAAAGTCGGTGTAAGCTGGTTGGGGCGCACCCGTATTTATTTTACGAGCGGCTCGGCAGATTTGCTCAAATTTAAGGCGCAAAAAACTGCGAAACTTTAAATATTAAGAATTTACGACCGCATAAATTTAGAGCCTTTAAATTTAGCCAAACTCAAATTTGACTAAAAATTATCGCTCTGCCCGTTTAGCAGCTTATCCACGACGTAGACGGCGATCTTTTTAGCGCCGTTCATGCTGATGTGCATGCCGTCGTCCTTGCGCAGCGGCTTTTTGTCGGCACTCTCTTTTAGATACTTGCCGTTATCGCAGATCGCGCCGCTGATGTCGATGTAGCGTGCGCCGTATTTTTGCGCCGAGTCCTTGTAGATCAGGTTTAGCGCCTTCATTTTTTTGTCAAATTTCTCGCTTTTCATACATGGCACTCCTAGCCACACGACCTGCGCGCCGTGCTCTGTGGCGATCTCGTATATCTCGGCGATCCTGCCCTCATACGCCTCGCGCCACGCGTCGGTGCCAAAGTCTAGCGCCTGCTCGTCAAAGGTGTAGCTATAAGCGTCGTTTGCGCCAAAAAGCGCGAATATCAGCAGATTTTGCGGGCGATTCTCTAGGCCTGCTAACGCCGCCTTTAGCTCCTCGCTCCAGTCGTAAAATTTCTTATTTGTTAGCCCCGTGCTTGCTTTTGCCATATTTTTGATTGAGATTTTGCTCGTTTTTAGTGCGTTTTCAAAGCCCCAGCCAAAGCCTTGCATTATGGAGTCGCCTATCAAAATGACGCCTAAATTTTCATTTAGTTCGATATCAAAAGTCGCAGATTTATTTGTTTTGCTTGGAGCGCTCGGCGTTAAATTTGAGGCTAGTGAGACGTTTTTATCTAAATTTAAAGCGGTTTTAGTTGGTAATTGAGCGGTTTGCGCAGTCAAATTTGCCTCTTTTACCGCGCCGATACTAGGCGTTAAATTTTGCGTATTTTGAGCGTTTAAATTTGCGGGCTCGATTTGCAAGGCGGTTAAATTTTGCTCCGTTTTAGCGCTAGTTGCGACCTGTTTTTTATCGCCCGAAAAAATACCCGTAAGTTTATCGATGGCCGATTTTGCGCTCTGCAAGCCGTCCTCGGCCGCGCTTATAAATTTATCGCTCAGCGCCATCGCGCGCTCGTCCGTGATGAAAAAATCCTTTTGATATTTGGCTTCGTAGTAGTTTGACAGCGGTCGCAAAAATAGCGCAATCAGCGTAAAAAACGCGAGAAATACCCCAAAAAACGCTCTCATTAAAATCCTTGATATATAAAGTTAGGCATACCGGACGGCATCAAAAAGTAAATAATTATCCCAAAAAACGCCAAAAAAACGGCTGAAAAAATAACGTTTATATTTGCGAAAAATTTGACCAAAAGCGGATAAACGTCAAGCGTGGCGTACAAAAATACGAATACGAAAACGCCAGCAAATAGCGCACAAATCGCAAGAAGCTCGCCGTCCGAGTTTCTAAAAATAGCTCCGATGTAGCGCACCGCCCCCTCAAAATCCATCGTGAAAAACACCCAAACCATGCTCACGAAAATAAACGTAAAATATCGTCCAAGTATCGCCGAGTTTAGCCATTTGCGCTCGCTGGTTAAATTTAAAAACACGACGCCAAGGCCGTGGATGAGCCCCCAGAGCAAAAAGCTAAGCCCAGCGCCGTGCCAGATGCCTGAGATCGCAAAAACTAGCATCACGTTTAGCTGCGTCTGTGCCGCCGTGCCGCGACTGCCTCCGAGCGGAAAATAGACGCACTCTTTAAAAAAATTCATGAGGCTGATGTGCCAATTTTGCCAGAAAATTTTTAAATTTCGCGCCGTAAAAGGGCGGTTGAAGTTTTGCGGTAAAACAAAGCCGCACATGAGTCCTAGCGCCGTCACGAAGTCCACGTAGCCGCTAAAATCGGCGTAAAGCAGCACGCTGTAGCCAAAAAGTGCGCCTAAAAGCTGCGAGGTGGGTAGGGTGGGCGCGGCAAAAACGGGATTAACTATCTCGAAAAGATGGTTTGCGACGATAAGTTTTTTAAATAGCGCGGAGCACAAAAGCGCGAATATGGCGGGGCTAGCGCGAAAAACTTTGGGAGAGTTTAACGCCTCGAAAAATGGCTTTGGCCGTAAAATCGGACCCGAAATAATCGCGGCAAAAAAGCTAAGAAAAATCAGCGTATCAAGATAGCTAGGCGCCTCTAGCTCGCCCTCTCGCACGGCCTTTAGCAACAAAATGCTCATAAACGAATAAAACGAAATACCAAGCGGAAGCGCGATGGTTTCAAGCCTCATGACGCCAAATTTGATCGTAAAATAGCCGCCGTATTTAAAAAACGCAAGCGCACAAAGCACGAAAATAACGCCGACGGCAAACGGGATCACTGAGTCCTTGTTTTCGCTCGCCCTCGCAAAAAGAAAAACGGCGGTGCTAAAGATAAAATTTATGATTAAAAACTTAAGCCCGAACGAGGCCAAAAACAGGTAAGAAAAGGCGAGTAAAACGGCTTTTTGCAGGTGCGGGCGCGTGTTTAAAAAATAATAAATCGGCCAAAAAATAAAAAAGCACAAGCCAAATTCTATGGAAAAAAGATTCATATCCCGCCTAAATTTTTGCGTAATTATATAAAAAAATTATTTTGGGTTAGGTTAAATTTACGTTTGACGGGAATTTAAAATTTGAGTTCAAAACGGCATGGAACTTGGCTTGCTTAAATTTGCTTCCAAATTTGAGCCCTAAAGTCGCTTGCCGTCTTGCGTAAATTTGACGGAAATTTAAAGCCGCTCTATCGCCGATAGTACGTTTGCCGCGTCGTTTGCGGGCTCGGCCACGTCGTTAAATCTTTTTACGACTTCGCCGTTTTTGATGATTAGCGTTTGGCGGCGATAAAATTTCTTGCCGTCATTCGTGGTAAAAGTTTGCAAATTTAGCGGGGATTCTAGCTCGAAGTTTTCATCGCTCAAAAATATAAAATTTGCGCCTACGCTTTGTTTAAACTCGTTCATCTTTTCTACGCTTTGAGAGCCGACGGCAATTAGCGTAAAGCCCAAAGATTCGAGCTTTGCAAGGTTTTCTTGATAGGCTTTGCACTGAAGCGTGCAGCCTGTTAGCCCCTTTAAATCCTTTAAATTTTCAGGCAAAAACTTCCCGCTCTCGCCCATTTTAGGATAGGTAAAAACTATGCAGTTTTTGCCGCTCGTTAGCTCGTTAAATTTGACCGGATTTGCGTTTATATCTTTCATTGCGTCCTCTTTGCGTGTGAATTGTTGAAAAAATAGACTAAAAATAGCACCGCAAAGCTTATAAACAGCATAATCGCCGAATAAACGTGCGCTTTGGTGTAGTCCATGAGTTCGACGGCCTCGTAGATGGCGATGCTGGCGACTTTGGTTTTGTCTCCGACGCTGCCGCCTATCATCAGTACGACGCCAAACTCGCCCAAAGTGTGCGCGAAACTTACTATGAGAGCGGTTAGAAGCGAGGGTTTGATGTTTGGCAAAGCGACTCTAAAAAGCGTCTCCCATTTGCCTTTGCCTAGCGAATAGCTCGCCTCAAAAAGGCTCTTTGGCAGGCTCGCAAAGCCCGCCTGAAGCGGCTGAAACATAAACGGTAGCGAGTAAATGCAGCTAGCGATGATGAGGCCTGAAAAGTTAAAAACCAAGCGGATATCAAAGGTTTCCTCAAAAAATTTGCCTAAAAAGTTGTAAGGCGAGAGAAAAACCAGCAGGTAAAATCCAAGCACCGAAGGCGGCAGCACCAGAGGCAGCGAGATCACGGCCTCGAGCACGGGTTTAAATTTAAAACTCGCACGGCTAAGCCAAAACGCGACCGGCAGTACGAGAAAAAACAAGATCGCAGTCGAGATAAAAGCAAGCTTTAGCGAGAGGTAAAAGGGCGTAAAATCGATACTCATTTTGGCTCGCTTTGCGCGTAAATTTGATCGTTTCGCTCGTCAAATTTGCCTGATTTCGCGCCGTAAAATTCGTCGTTTTCGCTACCGTTTTTTTGTAAATTTAGCCCAAACGCCTTGGCGCTTATCGACGCTTCGTCGCCCGCTTTTAAATTTGCCGCTTCCGCCGTGCTTAGAGCTACTTCGCAAAGCTGCTGACCGACGGAGACTACGGCTACGTAGATGGCGTCGCGCTTTGAGATCTCTAAAATTTTT
>CALISV010000328.1 GCA_938041615.1 uncultured Campylobacter sp.
GGCTTTGGGGGTGCGGGTTTTTGGAGCCAAATATCGCCATCATCTGCGCTACCGTTCTTTGTATCCTTAGACACTCTAAATAGTGCGAAAGCACGATCAAATTTTGCTCAGGCGTAAATTTGTAAGTCGGATGTCCCCAGTAGGCGTTGGCAAAAGGCCCCAAATTTCCTTTTTTTACGAAGGCTTCAACGCGCTCTTTTACCTCTTTTAGCTTATCTGCGCCGGTCGCGTAAGGCGTATCGCAGTATTTAAACGCCTCGTCGCTAGCCTTGCGTACGTCCGCGCTTAGAGCCGAAACCACGTCCGCCCAGTCAAGGCCGTGGAGCTGATAAAAATGCACCACGTGATCGTGCATATAAAGGGCGTTATTCATCAGCGTGCGCGTTAGCTGCGCGTTTAGCGGAGGGACGATACCTAGCGCGTTCTCGACGGCCATGATGCCCGCGCGGTAGTGCGAAAACGTACAAACTCCGCAAATCCTCTGCATGAAAAACCCTGCATCCCTCGGATCGCGCCCCTTTACGACCTGCTCTATGCCGCGCCACAGCGTCGAGCCCGAGTAGGCCTCTTTAACTACGTTATTTTCATCTACGACGACCTCTATTCGCAGGTGGCCTTCTATCCTGGTTATCGGGTCTATTACTATTCTTTGCTCGCTCATTTTTACGCCTCCTCTTTGTCTTTAGCAAAAATGCTTATCGCGGCGTGCGCTGCTATACCGATACCTGCGAGCGCCAGCACTCCGATGCCGATTTTATCGCTGACGTTATCGGCGCCTAGGCCCAAAACGGTGTTAAACAACCTATCTGCCATCGGCTCCTCAAAAGGCCCCATCGTATCCCAAAAATCAGGCTCCGAGCAGCCTATGCAGCCGTGGCCTGCCTGCACCGGCCAGCTGGTGTGCTGATTAAATCTCTCGCGAGAGCAGTTATTAAACGTATATGGGCCTTTGCAGCCGACTTTATAGAGGCAGTAGCCGTTTTTTGCGCCCTCGTCGCCAAAGGTCTGCACGAACTCGCCCGCGTCAAAATGCCCTCTTCGCTCGCAAAGATCGTGGATCCTAAGTCCGTAAGCCCACTTCGGACGGTTAAATACGTCAAGTGCGGGCAAAGTACCGAAAAGTATGTAGTGAAGGACGTTGCCCACGATATTTTTCTCGCTCGGAGGACAGCCCGGGACGTTTATGACCGGTTTTGAGGTTACTTTTGATAGGCCGACGGAATTTGACGGATTTGGCTTTGCAGCCTGCACGCCGCCAAAGCTCGAACAGGTACCGATAGCAAATATCGCAGCGGCGTTTTGGCTTGCGTGTTTTGCGTGATGAAGTCCGCTAAGACCCAAAGGACCGACCGTTAGATAGTTTTCCGTATCGCCCGTAGGTATGCCGCCCTCGACTAGCAGGATGTATCTGTTTTTGTATTTTTCGATCGCGCTTTCTAGGTTTTCCTCAGCCTGCCAGCCTACCGCAGCCATCACGGTTTCGTGATACTCGAGGCTGATGTAGTCAAAAATCAAGCTATCGATCGACGGCGCATCGGTGCGAAGCAAGCTCTCGCTGCATCCCGTGCACTCGGCCATATGTAGCCATATCACGGGCAATCTATCACTAAGCTCGGCAGCTCTAGCAACGGTCGGCGTCATCGACGCAGGCAGCGCCATAAACGCCGTCATCGCGCCCGCCCACTTCATAAAATCTCGCCTGCTAAATCCGCTTTTCTTTAAAGCTTCGCCGATCGATCCGTTTTTTAAAGTCGGAAGCGCAGCAAGCACATTAAGCCTCTCGTTTATCCTAACTAGGACGTCATCTCTCATGCTCTCTCCTTGGGGTAAAATGTGTATTTTTTGCATATTTGATAACGGCATAAATTCGTTTTTAATTATTATCAAATAGCTTTAAATATTGAAATATTACAACTAAAAATTAAAATTCTATATTTAGTAAAAGTATTAGTTTTTATGATTAAGTATATTATTATTTTAGTGTTATTTTTGCGAGAAAAGTCCTAAAAATAATTAAAGTATAAAAAATAGATTTAATAAATCATTTTTGTATTTTGATATTTTAAAATCAAAATCGCCCTATTTCTTAAATTTACGAATTTAGTTCAAAGGCTTTAAAATTTTTGTGTTTTCAAAATTTGAAATGCAAATTTACGGCGTCAAATTTTACTCTGGCCGCCTTGCATTTCTAAAATTCGCGCGCTTATTTGCATTATCTGCGCAAAAACCGCTCCCTTTTGCGTCTCGAGCGAGGCCGCCATATCTTTTGCGTATGGATTTTTGCTGGCTTTTACCCGCTTTATCGCCGCTTCAAGCTCTTTTAGGCGTTTTTGCAGTTTTTCTAGCTGCTTTTTTAGGATATCGGCGCTGCTTTCGCCCTCGTTTGCGCCGCTAGGCAAATTTGACGCGCCGCGCAAAATATCGACCTTATCGCAGCTTTGCAGATTTGCGTTTTTTAAATTTAGCGTGCCCGAGTTTAAATTTGCCGCGCTAGCCGCCGCAGAGCTTTTGCCGACGATCATCAAATTTGAGTTTAAATTTATGTTTAGTTTTACATCCATCGCCGTGCCTTTAAATTTAAAAGTATATCGGCAAATTTGAGTAAAATTTAAGGCGCAACCGTAAATCTCGCTCTTAAATTTACGGATTTTACTTAGGCTCGGCAAAATCGCCCAAACCATGCCGAGCCCAAAAAATCAAGCGACCAAATTTACTCCTTCGGCGCTATCATATCCTCAGGCACCACCCACGCGTCAAATTCCTCGGCGGTTAATATGCCCGATCTTATCGCCTCTTCGCGTAGCGTCGTGCCGTTGTGGTGCGCGGTTTTGGCGATCTTAGCGGCATTTGCGTAGCCGATGTGCGGATTTAGCGCGGTTACGAGCATTAGACTCTCGTGCAGTAGCTTGT
>CALISV010000329.1 GCA_938041615.1 uncultured Campylobacter sp.
GACCAATCGGTTAACAGCCGACTACTCTACCGCTGAGCTAATCCGGAACGTTTTAAAAGAAGTCGTATTATAGGCAAAAATGTATCATTTGTCAATTAATTTTAGCTTAAATTTACTGATGGCAAAAATTTAGCTGGCAAAAAGGTAAATTCCCTTGCCAAAATCACGCAAGTCGGTAAAATTTAGCCCCCGCCGCATTTACTATTTTTATTTTTTTGTCAGCCAAAAGCTCCTGCAAATTTTGCTTCGAGCCATCAGAAAAGCTATTTGCCACGTCATATTCACTTTGCGGACGACGTTTTACGAGCTCTAATAGCCCCTCTTTGCTAAGCTCAAATTTCTCATCACCGTATTTTGCCGAAGCTATCACGCAGGGTACGCCGGAAATTTTCTGGGCCAATTCGCATAAAGCCTCGCGGCTCACGCCCTTTACCGGGTATGCGGGAGGGCGGTCGATAGTGCTTATATCTACGCGGGCTGGTAAAATTTGATTTATCGCCGCATTTAGCGCTTCAAATTCAGCTTTCGTGTCGTTTAGCCCTTTTACGACCAGGATTTCAAGCACTAGCTCGCCTTTAAATTCTCGCCTAAATTTAGCCATCGCAGCTACTAGCTCGCCGACACCAATTTTCTCGCCCGAGCGATCTATCCTAGCAAAGGTCTTTTGCACCGTGCTATCAAGGCTAAATTTGACGATATCAAGCCCCTTTAACGCCTCGCAAATTTTAGGATCGAGTACGCCTGAACCGTTTGAGAGGATGAGCGTTTTTGCGCGATCTTTTATCAAATTTAGCTCGCTTACGAGCCCTGCTAGATCCGGGTAGAGCGTCGGTTCGCCGTTTGCCGTTAGCGTGATGACGTCAATGTGCGGATGCACGGCGAGCGCAGTTTTGACTTCGGC
Source organism: uncultured Campylobacter sp. (assembly GCA_938041615.1). GTDB lineage: Bacteria > Campylobacterota > Campylobacteria > Campylobacterales > Campylobacteraceae > Campylobacter_A. The sequence goes on from CALISV010000329.1 coordinate 902, forward strand.
GATCACTTGTTCTACGCTTGGCGGATTTTCTATCACCGCGACGGGTTTTGCCGCCGTGAGTTCACAGTAAACGCAGTCAAAGTTACAGCACTTTTGCGCTGGCGATAGATCTACGCCAAGTGAAACACCGAACCTGCGCGAGCTAACGGGACCAAAGACAATTTGCATTGATTTTCCTGAATTTAAGATGCGCGATTATACTAAAAGCGAGGATAAATTTTATTAAAGCGGATAAATTTGGGGTAAATTTGACGGCTCCGCAAAAACAGAGCCGTCACAAAAGTTAAAATTTCTTCTTCCTCACGTCTTCGACGATAGCCTTAGCCATGTTGTCGACCTGCGCGGTTACTTCGTTAGTTCTACTTACGACGCCTACGTTGTTGTGAGTTAGTTCGTCTATCTGGGCCACAGAGCGATTTATCATATTGATGCCTTCGCTTTGCTCCTTGATGCTCTCGCTCATCTCGTTGATGCTTTGAGCTAGTACGTTTGCGTTAGCTTCGATTTCGCCGAGCGATTTTTGCGTTCGTTCGGCTAGCTTGCGAACCTCATCGGCCACGACGGCAAAGCCTCTGCCGTGCTCGCCTGCTCTTGCTGCCTCGATAGCTGCGTTTAGAGCTAGCAGGTTTGTCTGATCGGCGATGTCGCGAATGATCACGATGATATTTTTGATCTCTTCACTTTGTCTCATGACGTCGCCTGTTTTTTGACTAATAGCGTTCATTGAGCTGCTCATCTGCTCGACTGCAGCAGCACTTTCTTGTAGCGAGCTTGCTTGTACGTTAGCGCCGTTTGTAAGCTCCTTCATCGACTCGGCTAAAATGCCTGCTTTTTCTTCTAGCAACTTAGCTTGCTCTAAATTGATATTGAGCATATTTGTGATCTCTTCGCCTAGCGAGTTGATACCCGCAGCCATCTTGCCACTATCATCAAGTCTTTTTGTGAAGTCTTGTGCTTTAAAGCTCTCTAGCAATCTTATAACCTCATTGCTATTTTCAGCGATCGCATCTTTTAAGGCTGCTTGAAGCTGGGCAAAAGTAGATTTTAGCTGATTTAGCGCAGGGTTAGAGGTATGCGCGTCAAGAGTTGCGGTAAAGTCGCCTGCTTTTATCTTATCTACAAAAGCGTTTGCTTCTTTGATAAAGTTATTTTCAGCAGTATTTGACGCCTCTACTTTGCTTATATTTTCGTTTATAAGCGCCGCCATAACTCCAAATTCGTCCTTCGTGGCCACATTTGCCTTAAGCGGCTCTTTGGTTTCGTAGTTTAGGTATTTGAAAAACGCATCTAGCGCGCTTGATATGATACCAAGAGGCTTCAAGAAATATCCTACCATAAACACCAAGATAACGACGATAATCGCGATAAATACAAGCGAAGATACAGACTGATTTAATAAAACGCTATCTAGTATAGGATCGTAATCTTCTACAGAGTTATTAGAGCACACGAGCCAATTTGCTCTATCGTATTTTTGGCATGCAAAAATTCTTTCTTGGCCGCCTAGCTTATTAAAAAACGCTTTACCGCCGTCTTTATTGTAGCTATTTATGACAAAGTCGACAGATTTTTTTACCTCTGGATCGGAAGATAAAATATATTTGCTATCCGGATGATAGACTACTAGCTGAGTATCTAGATCTATGATCAATGGAACGCTAGTTTTAGACTCTTTTGATTTTGCCAAGCTACTAGCAACGCCGTCTAGATACAAATCCGCAGCTACTACGCCTGCAGCTTTACCGTCTACCGTGAACGATTTAGCTATTGTCATAGTGGTTTTTCCGCTAGATTGGGCTATATACGGCGGCGTAAAGTAGAGCTTGCCGCTAGAAACGCTTTGTTTAAACCAACCCTTTTCTCTGGAGTCGAATTTATCTTTTTCAGGCGTTAAATTTAAAAATTTAGGCCCTCTTCCAGCTTGTGCGACCGCATCATAAAGCTCGCCGTTATCGGCAAAACCTATAAAAAACTCAGGTATATCTAGAGTAGTAGCCATAGTCATCAGACGATCTTTGAGCTGCTCTCTATCTGCCATGAGATGAGGGTTTTCCTCTATATATCGCATTAGCCCCTCTACTGCATAAACCTTACTGCTAAGATACTCATCGACGTAAACCTCCAAAGAGCGCGCGATGGCCTCCTTTGAATTTTTCGAAACGTCCAAAATAGTATTTTTAGTACTATTGTAGTTCATAGCCGCAAATATAGTAAATAGTACGGCCAATAATGCAAAAATGATAAAAGCTATCTTATTTGCAACCTTTTTCATCTAACCCTCCTTTGGTAATTTTTATTTTTGTTTTAAAATTTCTTTTTTCTCACGTCTTGCGCGATAGCCTTAGCCATATGATCCACTTCGGCGGTGACCACGTTGGTGTCGTTTGCGACCCTGACGTTTTGCTTGGTTAGCTCATCGACATGAGATACGCCTTGATTGATCAAATTTATAGCTTCGCTCTGCTCTCTGATGCTCTCGCTCATTTCATTGATGCTTTGAGCTAGTACGTTTGTGTTAGCTTCGATTTCGCCGAGCGATTTTTGAGTGCGTTCGGCTAGCTTTCTAACCTCATCGGCCACGACGGCAAAGCCGCGTCCATGCTCGCCTGCGCGTGCCGCCTCGATAGCAGCGTTAAGCGCTAGCAAATT